>CAZZZX010000173.1:0-6458 GCA_964658585.1 uncultured Novosphingobium sp. | reverse complement strand
CGCGACATGGACGCGCGCGTGTTCATGGATGCCGACGGCGAACTGCTGTTCGTCCCCCAGGCTGGGCGGCTGACGCTGCTCACCGAACTCGGTCGGATCGATATCGCGCCCGGCGAGATCGCGCTCGTCCCGCGCGGCGTCCGCTTCCGGGCGCTGCTGCCCGACGGCGGCGCGCGCGGCTATGTCGCCGAAAATCAGGGAAGCGTCTTCCGCCTCCCCGATCTCGGCCCGATCGGCGCCAACGGTCTCGCCAACCCTCGCGATTTCGAGACGCCCGTCGCCTGGTTCGAGGATCGCGACGCACCGTTCGAAGTGGTCCAGAAATTCATGGGATCGCTGTGGACGACCATGCTCGACCACTCGCCGCTCGATGTCGTCGCCTGGCACGGCAACCTGGCGCCGTGGCGCTACGAACTGGCGCGCTTCAACACGATCAACACTGTCAGCTTCGACCATCCCGACCCGTCGATCTTTACAGTGCTGACCTCGCCCAGCGGCGTGGCGGGCCGCGCCAACGCCGATTTCGTGATCTTTCCGCCGCGCTGGATGGTCGCCGAGGACACGTTTCGCCCGCCCTGGTTCCATCGCAACGTGATGTCCGAGGCGATGGGGCTTATCCAAGGCGCGTACGATGCCAAGGCCGAGGGATTCGTCCCCGGCGGGCTCAGCCTGCATAACATGTTCGCCGGCCACGGCCCCGACAAGCCGAGCTGGGAAGGCGCCAGCAGCGCCGATCTCCAACCGCACAGGATCGAGGGAACGATGGCGTTCATGGTCGAAAGCTGCTGGGCCTACCGCCCGACCCGCCACGCGCTCGAGACCGCGCAGCTCGATTACGACGATGTCTGGTCCGGCTTCGACAAGGCACGTCTGCCATGACCATCGATCAGACCCACGATGCCGCCCTGAAAAGCTGGGTGGAGAGCGCCGAGCGTCATTCCGACTGGCCGATCCAGAACCTGCCGCTCGGCATCGCGGCGATCGACGGCGGGACGCCGCGCCCCGTTACCGCGATCGGCGATCTCGTGCTCGACCTGTCGGGCATCGCCGCCCTGTTGCCCGAGGCGGTGGCGCCGGCCTTGGCCGCGACCACGCTCAATGCGCTGCTCGCGCATCCTGCAGCGGATCGCGTCGCGCTGCGCCGGCGGCTATCGATGCTGCTGTCCGACGTGCAGCATCGTGCCGCCGTCGCACCGATGCTGCATCCGGCGGGTGCGTGCGAGATGCGGCTTCCCGCGACGATCGGCGACTATACCGACTTCTATGTCGGCATCCATCACGCCACCAATATCGGCCGCCAGTTCCGGCCCGACAGTCCGTTGCTGCCCAACTACAAGCACATCCCGATCGGCTATCATGGCCGCGCCTCGTCGGTGCGCGTATCGGGCACGCCGGTCCGCCGGCCGAACGGTCAGCGCAAGCCGCCGACCGCCGACACGCCGGATCACGGTCCCGCCCGGCGGCTCGACTACGAGCTGGAGCTCGGTGTCTGGATCGGTCCCGGGAACAGGCTCGGCGAGCCGATCGCGATCGGCGATGCTGCGCAGCATATCGCCGGATTGAGCCTGCTCAACGATTGGTCGGCACGCGATCTGCAGGCTTGGGAATATCAGCCGCTCGGGCCTTTCCTCGCCAAGAATTTCCTGACCAGCGTCTCGCCCTGGATCGTCACCGCGGAGGCGCTGGCGCCGTTCCGCATCGCTCAGCCGGTCCGTCCCGAAGGCGACCCCCGGCCCCTGCCCTATCTCTGGGACGAGGCCGACCAGCGGCATGGCGCGCTGTCGATCATGCTCGAAGCCGCGATCGCGACGCGGGCGATGCGCGACGCCGGTATGGCGCCGCACCGGCTCAGCCATGGTCCGGCGACGAGCATGTACTGGACGATCGCGCAGATGGTCGCGCATCATAGTTCGAACGGGTGCGACCTGCGCCCCGGCGATCTGCTCGGCACCGGGACGATCTCGACCCCCGACGAGCATGGCTGGGGCAGCCTGATGGAGATCTCGCGCGGCGGCACCACGCCGTTAACGCTGCCCGGCGGCGAGACGCGCAGCTTCCTGGAGGACGGCGACGAGATCGCGCTCACCGCGCGCGCCGAGGCCGAGGGCTTCGTGTCGATCGGCTTCGGTAGCTGTCGCGGTGTGGTGATGCCGGCGTGATCCGGCTGCACAGCTATTGGCGATCGAGTGCCGCCTATCGCGTGCGGGTCGCGCTGGCGCTCAAGGGGGTGGCATACGAGCAGGTCACGCACGATCTGCGCACCGGGGCGCAACGCGCGCCTGCCTATCTCGCGTTCCAGCCGCAGGGGCTCGTGCCCGCGCTCGACACCGGCGACGCCGTGCTCGTCCAGTCGCCCGCGATCCTCGAATGGCTCGACGAGGTCTATCCGACGCCGCCATTGCTGCCCGGCGACCCGAGCGCGCGTGCGATCGTCCGCGGCATGGCGGCGATGCTCGCCTGCGACGTCCATCCACTCCACAATCTGCGGGTCACCGCGGCGCTGCGCGAGCGCTTCGGCGCCGACGACGAGCAGGTCCGGCTGTGGATCGTCCACTGGATCGCCACCGGTCTCGCCGCGCTGGAGCCGCTGGTCGCGCGCCATGGCGGCGGGTTCGCGTTCGGCGACGCGCCGGGGCTGGCCGACTGCTACCTGGTCCCGCAGCTTTATGCCGCCGCGCGTTTCGGGGTCGATCTCGCGCCGTTTCCACGGATCGCCGCTGTCGGAGCGGCGGCGGCGGCGCTACCCGCGTTCGCGGCGGCGCACCCCGCCGCTCAGCCGGATGCCGATCCCGCATGAGCGAGGCGACCCGGCTCGACGCCACGCCGCCTGGCATCCGGCTGATACGGCTCGCGGACCTCGCCGACCCCGGCGCGCGCAATCTCGTCCTCCAGATGCGCGCCGGGCGCTTCCACGGCTTCGTCGTGCGGCGTGGCGATCATGCCTATGGCTATGGCGATCGCTGCCCCCATGCGGGATTGCCGCTTGCGCAGCGACTCGACTCGTACCTGACCCCCGCGGGCGACATGATCGCGTGCAGCTGGCACGGCGCGCTATTCGCGATCGAGGATGGCGGATGCCTGGGCGGGCCGTGCAACGGTGCCTCGCTCAAGCCTTGGCCGGTCGCGGTCGTCGATGGCTGGGTGGTGACCGCTTAGCCGGCTGCGATCATCGTCGAGCTAGCGGAACAAAAACTTTGGCGCTACGCTATTTTGCGATGCAGCAGGAACGTCTCAAGCTTCGGCTCCGTGAGCCCGTCTTCGATCCCGAGATCGCCAATGATCCACGGGCGATCGTCGAGCAGGCGATCGCCGCGCGACGATGCCTGCGCGCGATCTACAATCGCGACACGATCGAACTCGCGCCGCACGCGCTCTATCTCAAGCATGGCGAGCCCTATGTCGACGGCATCGTGCAGCTGCGCAACGACGCGCCGCCCAAGGAACTCAAGCTCGGCGCCTTCAAGCTGACCGGGCTCGTCGATCTCGCGCCGACGATCCGGAAGTTCACGCCGAACACGCTCTTCAAGCGCGACTCGGAGCGCTATGCCGAGGATCTCGTCGCCGCGGTTTAGGTCTGGGTGGATCGGACGTGGTGGGCGCGACAGGGATTGAACCTGTGACCCCACCCGTGTGAAGGGTGTGCTCTACCGCTGAGCTACGCGCCCACGTCCGGGGCCGGCCTGTTGTTCGGAGCGTATCGTCCGATGCCGGCGGCGGGGCATCGGCCCCGCGGAAGCGCGCGGTTAGCGCGCCCGTCGATCCCTGTCCAGCCCGTCTTCGATCCAGCCGCGGCGCGAAAACGGGCAAGGTGGCCGGATCGACCGGCCACCCGGCAGGATCAGTTGACGGCGTCCTTGAGGCCCTTTCCGGCCTTGAACTTGGGCTGGCTCGATGCCGCGATCGACATCGGCTCTCCGGTCCGGGGGTTGCGTCCGGTCGATGCCTTGCGCTTCGAGACCGAGAAGGTTCCGAACCCGACGAGACGGACTTCGTCGCCCTTCTTGAGCGCCTTGGTGATACCGTCGAACACGCTCTCCACCGCCTTGACGGCATCGTTCCGGTTCAGACCGGTCGACTCTGCCACGGCACCGATCAGCTCCTGCTTATTCATTGTCCACTGAACCCCCTGATGGTCCCGGAAACGAGTCCGGCGTCAAATACGAAGGGCACTAAGCGCGCGAGCGTTGTACCTGTCAAAAAGAAAGAGCGCGCATTCCCGCGAGTCAAGCGGACCCGTATCGCGGTTGCGACCAACCGTTGATCGCATCAGTGACGGATCGCCGCCTCCGGGCCGGCATCGCCGCGTTGCGCGACGACCGCCGCCGGTTCGGCCGCGAGTTCGTCCGCTTCGGTCCATTCGATCGGAACGATCGGCGAGACCAGGGCGCGCGCCAGCACCTCGTCCATATGGCTGACGGGTACGATCTCCAGCCCGCCGGTGATGGTGTCCGGGACTTCGGCGAGATCCTTCTCGTTCTCGGCCGGGATCAGTACGGTGGTGATGCCGCCGCGCAACGCCGCGAGCAGTTTCTCCTTGAGCCCGCCGATCGGCAGCACGCGGCCGCGCAGCGTCACCTCGCCGGTCATCGCGACCTCGCGCCGCACCGGCAGGCCGGTCAGCGTCGAGATGATCGCGGTCGCGATCCCCACACCGGCCGACGGTCCGTCCTTGGGCACCGCGCCTTCGGGCAGATGGATGTGGATGTCCTTGCGGCCGAACAGGCTCGGCTTGATGCCATAGGCGGGGGAACGCGCCTTGATGAACGAGAACGCGGTCTGCACGCTCTCCTTCATCACGTCGCCGAGCTTGCCGGTGGTGATCGCCGCCTGGCCCTTGCCGGGCACCGTCACCGCCTCGATGGTGAGCAGTTCGCCGCCGACCTCGGTCCAGGCCAGCCCGGTGACCGCGCCGATCTGGTCGGTCTCCTCGGAGACGCCATAGCGATATTTGCGCACGCCGGCGAACTCGGCGAGATTGTCCGCGTCGATCGTGACGGTCTCGGCCTTGCCCTCCAGAATGCGGCGCAGCGCCTTGCGCGCCAGCCGGGCGATCTCGCGCTCCAGCGTGCGCACCCCGGCCTCGCGGGTATAATAGCGCAGCAGGTCGGTGATCGCCGAATCCGCAATCGTCAGTTCGCCCGGCTTGAGGCCGTGCGCCTCGTTCTGCTTGGCGATCAGATGGTCGCGCGCGATCCGCAGCTTTTCCTGCTCGGTATAGCCCTCGAGCCGGATGATCTCCATGCGATCGAGCAGCGGCTGTGGCATGTTCATGCTGTTTGCGGTGCACACGAACATGACGTCCGAGAGATCGAGGTCGATCTCCAGATAATGATCCTGGAACTTGGCATTCTGCTCGGGATCCAGCACCTCGAGCAGCGCGGAGGCCGGGTCGCCGCGGAAATCCTGGCCGAGCTTGTCGATCTCGTCGAGCAGGAACAGCGGATTGCTCGCGCCCGCGCGGCGCAGGTTCGACACGATCTTGCCGGGCATCGAGCCGATATAGGTGCGGCGGTGGCCGCGGATCTCGGCTTCGTCGCGCACCCCGCCCAGCGACTGGCGCACGAACTCCCGCCCCGTCGCCTTGGCGATGCTGCGGCCGAGCGAGGTCTTGCCGACGCCGGGCGGTCCGACCAGGCACAGGATCGGACCCTTGAGCTTGTTGGTACGCGCCTGGACCGCGAGATACTCGACGATCCGCTCCTTGACCTTCTCGAGCGCGTAATGATCCTCGTCGAGGATCCGTTCGGCGGCGGGGATGTCGTGCTTGACACGGCTCTTCTTGCCCCAGGGCAGGCCGAGCAGCACGTCGAGATAGTTGCGCACCACCGTCGCCTCGGCGGACATCGGCGCCATCGTCTTGAGCTTCTTGAGTTCGGCGGTCGCCTTGGCGCGCGCCTCGCGCGACATGCGGAGCTTGGCGATCTTCTGAGCGAGTTCGGCGATCTCGTCGCCCTCGCCATCCTCGCCGTCGTTGCCGAGCTCGCGCTGGATCGCCTTCAACTGCTCGTTCAGGTAATATTCGCGCTGGGTCTTCTCCATCTGGCGCTTCACCCGGCTGCGGATCTTGCGCTCGACCTTGAGCACGCCGAGCTCGCCTTCCATGAAGGCGAAAGCCATCTCCATGCGCTTGACGATATCGCCCTCGACGAGCAGCGCCTGCTTCTCGGCGACCTTGATCGCCAGATTGGCCGCGACCATGTCGGCGAGCTTGGCCGCACTCTCGATCTGCCCGAGCTGGGTCGAGGTCTCGGCGGGCAGCTTCTTGTTCTGGCGCGCATAGCTCTCGAACTGCTCGACCAGCGAACGCATCAGCGCCTGCGCCTCGGCGCCCTCGGCCTCGGCCTCCTCGATCAGCGCGATCTGCGCGACGAGATGGCTGTCCGCGCTGTCGAGCGATTCGAGTTGAGCGCGCTGCTTGCCCTCGACAAGCACGCGGACCGTGCCGTCGGGCAGCTTGA
>CAZZZX010000172.1:0-6475 GCA_964658585.1 uncultured Novosphingobium sp. | reverse complement strand
CGCGCGCGGGATAAGGTCGAGGCGATCCACGATCTCCATGTCTGGCCGATGAGTACGACCGAGACTGCACTCACGGTCCATCTGCTCGTACCGTCGGGCTATCCGGGAGACGCATTCGTCGCGGATGTCTGCTCAGCGCTCAAGGATAAGTTTGGGATCGGTCATGCGACCATTCAGATCGAAACCGATCCGGAAGCACCCTGCGCGTTGGAGCCAGATCGAACGGTATGAGCAGTACGGCATCCCGCGTTTAGCTTGTCTGTCGTTACCGGACACCTTCGGTGCAGGAATTTAGGCAGCGAGCCTAGGGATGTGGCGTTCAATTAAGCCTAGAAATGGGCCGATCGATGTTCGCAAGCATCGGGTGTTGCGGGTCCCCGCAACCAACGACGTCGCGCAGCATCTACCGGGCAAGTTACTCAGGTTAATTTCGATCCTGAATACGGCACGCTTGGCCAGCGGCCATGTTGCTGCTATTGTTGTCGCCGGTGATCAAAGCGGCCCTTTTTAGGTTAGATAATCGTTACTTAGGCGTCCATCCCCGGTCCTTTCCTGGGCACCATTTGTTTATTCCCCGACATAGTTCAGAGTCTCGCCAAAACGGCGGAAATCTGGTAGTTTCACGCAGATTTTGTCGCGGAGTGCGTCACGACGTGTCTGGGCAGTTCACCGATTGCGTGCATAGATTCGTATATATGTCTGCAACCCCGGCAGACGCTTTATACACAAGCCGGCCGGCACCGATCAGGCGGTCGACGTCGGCCTCCATGATAATCTGCAGAGTGCTCTCGGCAACGCTGCGCAGGACATCGCCGTCTGCGGTTTTCGCCATCAGCTCGGCAAGCGGTAATCTGTCGTCGGTCATCGGGAACAACTCCTCGGTTGGGGGTTGAAGTCAGACAGCTCCACCTTACCGATGAGCCCGGTGACCACCACTACGCCGTCGCCGGGGGCCTCGGCCCCACCCCGGCAGCACCGTCATCTACACCGAGAAATTACACCACGACCGCGGACGCGAGCCGAGGCTGTGGTGGATAACTGGCCCGGCAGCTCAGCCCGAGGGCTCAGAAGATGACATTTCCGGTGGCTTGAGCGTATCCCAAACCGGTCGTTGGTTCAGGTCCTGGACGAGGGCTGGAACTGGCCGCTTGTCGCCTGTCCGCTGCTGGCGCCCGCTTTCCAACTCGGGAACGGCGGGGATTGTTGCCGATTCCGTTTTTGGGACACTGACCGATCTCCACTCCGCCGGGACGAGTTCCGCCCGCACGCTACGGACGAAATTTCGTCAAGAGCCCGTCGCCTCGCCCATTCGCCCAAGCCAACGAGGTCGTGGGGTCACTCGAATTTCTCTGCTTCCAAACGGGCCGTCGCGGAGTTCCTGCAAGGCGGCGTCACCGTTAAGCAAGGCACCTCTTCTGCACAAAAGCCTGAAGGCATCTCCGCCCATCTCCCGCCCCCTGTCGCTTAATGGCGATGGGTCGGCGGGCACCTATCCCGGATCGCTTTTCTCGGCGCGTGCCCCGTCAGGAGACCGTTTGGCGCCGGATTTTCGTCAGCGCCGCGGAGCGTGATAAGCCGCCCTCAAACAGATTTACCGCTCGTGAGGCACTGGGGACGCGGCGCCATTCGAAGATGCGAGGCTGTCCCTCGGGAACTTTGACCCTTCTGCGCGTTCGTCAGTCTGCTCCTCGATGCTAGGAGCGCCGCTGCCCGCCATCATGCCGTTGAGAGACCCGCCTGTCATACCAAGTTCGGCCATCAGCCCATCGATAAGCGGGCCGCCGACCCGATACCGCATCGCCGCCGCGACAGCCGCATCCGCAAGATTGTCATGCCCAACATGGGCGCCCAGATTGGTCCCGCCGTTACCATGCAGACCGCGAGCGTCGATGATGCTGATCTTGTCGATGTTCTCCATCGGTTTGCTCGCCGCCGCGATAATCGCCGGCAAGGCGTCGAGCATCGCCTTGCGGATCATGTAGGCGGTCTGAGCCTCGCTCAGGATATTGGTAGCCTCGTTGAGGGAGGCTTGCCCAGCGGCGTCGACCTTGAACGCCGCCGCACGTCCCTCGGCGCGAGCTTTCTCCGCATCCGCTTCCGCCGTCGCTTCGGTCCGGACTGCAGTCGCACGGGCTTCGGCGGCTTCCTTCTCGGCTGTGGCCGCGACGGTGATGCCGACAGCCTCTTCCTGCGCTCGCTGCGTGGCAGCGATCACTGCGACGTTCTTGGTACGGTTGGCGATCTCGGTGGCTTTCGCTGTGGCGACGCTTTCCTCGGCGCGAACCGCGAGCGCTCGCGCCTCGTTGGCGGCCGCCGCGGCAGTCGATTCCTCTTCCGACTTCTGGGCGGTTTGGACAGCGGTCGTGATGCGAGCGAGTTCGATATTGCGGTCGCGCTCGATTGTCGCGGTTTGGATCGCGCCGTCGCGCGCAATCGTCGCGGACTGCATAACCCTGTCGGCCTCGGTCTGCGCGACGGCCTGCGCCTGGTTGGCGGTGATCCGTGCGATCTCCGCGAGGCGCGTCTGCTCCGCAGCCGCCGTCGCTATCGCGGTGGCTTGCTCGGCGCGCCGCGCCGCCAGGGACTGCTCCTGCGTCAGCCGTGCCTGCTCGGCAGCCTGGGCGATCTCGAGCGATTGGTTGTTGGCCTCCAAGTTACGCTGTTCGATCTCGACGCGGTTCGTCGCGACGATGTCGTTGCGGATCTTCTTGCGCTCCTCGATCGTGCGAGTGAGCACCGTCAGGCCCTCGGCGTCGAACGCATTGTTCTCATTGAAATGCTCGAAAGCTGTCTGATCGAAATGCGTAATGCTGACGGACTCCAGTTGGAAGCCGTTCATATCCAGGTCGGTCATCAACGCCTCCTGGACCTTTTGAATGAAGTCAGCCCGGTTGGCGTGCAGGTGCTCCATCGTCATCGTCGCCGCGACCGACCGAAGGGCGGAAACGAGCTTACCGTCGAGCAGCGACTTTACCGCATCCGGACTGTTGACCGAGTCGCCGAGCGTCTGCGCGGCGGCCGCGATCGATCCCGCGTCGGGTTTGACCTTGATATGGAACAATCCGACGACATCGACGCGTAGCTTGTCGAGTGTGATCAGCGCGTCCTTATTAAGACGCGAGACTTCCAGCTTCACCGTCGTCAGGCGAACCTGCATGAGCTCGTGGAGAACGGGTATCACCATGATGCCGCCGTTGAGCACGACCTTCTCACCGCCAAAGCCCGTGCGGATCAAGGCTACGTCCTTGGTCGCGCGCCGATACAGGCGGGTAAGGATGAGACCGATCACCACCAAAGCGAACAGCACGATCCCAGCATAGACCAGGATGTTTACAAGCGATGCGGGCATGAACGCTCCCCCCCTTAGATGAAGCATATCCGTCGGATTCAGATAGATCTCAAAAGCGTATTCACGTCGGGCAGCGCGAAGAACAATACACCCTCGCGACGCACCAGCAGAGCGCTTTCCCCTTTCGAGATGGCATCGCCATCGTCATGCGGCTCGACCATGACGAAGTGCGCCTGACCGTACTGGTCGACGACCTTGGCCCGGGCGGGGCTGCCGCGGCGGGCGGTGCCTTCCAGAATGGTGCCGTGGCGTCTTAACAAGTCATCGGTCGAGATGGCCGAAGTCTCGAACCTCGGCATAATTCGAGCAAGACCGTTGGCCGCCAGCGTGTTGAGCGCACCGCCCGCGACAAGTGCGCCGCCAGCGGCCAGCCCCCCTCGGATCGGTCCGCCGAACGTTGCAGTCGCGATCTGTTGGATGATGAGGCCCACCAGCGCGAAGCAGCCGAGCAACGACGTGAGCCAGATGAGGATCGGAAGCTCGCCACCAAGTCCCATCCAGTCGAGGACACCACTATCGGCATCGATCCCGGCGTCGCCGTGCAGATCGATATGACCAAATCCAAGGCCGATCGCCTCGATCAAGCCGATGCCGACCATCACAACGAACGCGATCGTGAAGGGCGCATAACCCGGCGTCAGCAACAGATCGAACACGGACTACGACTTCCGAATGGTGGCGCATGCAAATCCGCGCGGGTTGCCGCCGCACCGATCAACCGGCCATCGCCTTAGACCATCTTGATCCGATGTGCGAACCAGCGCCCGTTCCATGCCGAAAGGCTAGGCCAATGGCCGCAGGATCACAATCGGCATCGCTGAAGCTCTCCGTCCCGCAACAGACTGATCCGAGTGATCGCCGCGTTCATATTCTGGCTGCGCCCGATCTCTTTGTTGGTTCGGCACGCATTCAAGAAGTAGGCGCGGGCTTCCTTTGGGACGCCAACGAAGCGAAGGGTCGGGAGTGAGACGCGCACGTCAGGCCCGATTTGCGGTTCCTCCTTGATCGATCGAAGCCGACCGGCGCCCATTCCTCGGACGGATAGACCGCCTCGTGGATGGCGCGCGCAACGGCGCAGCGGGACGGAGATGTGTGGCATGGCGCTGCTCCCAGCGATGGCGACTCGCCGCGTCTGAGGCGAGCGGCAACTAAAACGAATAGGGAACAACTGGCAAGGTTCGGAACCGATCGCCGATCTATGAGCCGGCTCTCTGCGATACGCGGTCAGCGGAATGCTGACGGACATACGAGCTCCAGAGCTGCAATCCAGCGCGCCTTGTCACGGCTGCGATGTTGTCTGGTGTCAGGCCCTTCTGCGCAGAACCAGGGAAAAGTACCGTCGTCACGTCCCGGCTGATGCTGGTCATCTCCTCTATGACCGCTACGCAGACACCCTTGCCGTCGTGCTTCGTACATTGATCACGTCCAAGCGCTCGGTGAAGTGCAAGTGATCCCTCGCCGAGCAGTGAATACGGTCCCGTGTCGGCGATGATGACCGGCACTGTTTGACCGCGCCAGATGACGACGCCGAAGTCGCCAACATGAAGGCCGGTGCGGCGCGCAAACTCTCCGGCGGCGTCGGGCGGACCGGCTTCAGCGGAGGGACCACTGTCCGGGATGACCACATAGGGGACGGCATCAGAATCGACAGGAACCTCGCCGCCATGCCCGTCGGGCAGCATCAATGTGGTCGGACACTGATCCATGTGACCGTGATGTGGCCCGCACGCAAAAGGCGAGCCATCGAGATCGACCGCGAGCTTCGAGGTGTAGGCAATCACGTCCCCGGGCAAGCGACGCAGAGCGGTGACGGCGTTCGGATCGCTGGCACAGTGGCTCTCCCAACGCCCCGTGTGTCCGCGGAACGTGCCCGCTGTATCGCACATCGCGAACTCTCGGCGGTAAGCCTCGTCGATCGGCGTGCCCGTAGGCAAATCTACGCCTGTGGGCCAAGTTCGCTTCAGCGGCGATGCAGAGGCAAAGCACGCGACAACGAGCGCGATGAGGGGGAGCGCTGCGCCGACTCGGGTAGAACTCAAGGCTTATCCTTTGCCGCGCTGTGCAGACGAGTTGAGCACCCAAGCCAGCCGGACGCCCGCCTTCCCGAACTGTGCTTTCGCCGTCACCAATGCCTAAGCCTGATAGGCGTCGGACAGCAGGATCGGGAAGCGATCATTCGAACAGCCCGACGGCGATCCGATCGTGTAGGCATCAGTCTTCGCGATGGCGAAGCTGTCCTCGGCCCATGCCTCAGCCGGACCGGCCGACCGCGCCTTCGTTTCGTCCGGCGTGATGTCAGCCTCGAGCGTCTTGGCGATGGCGGCCGGATCTTCGCCGAGCGGCGCCAGCACGATCGTGTCCCAGAAGCTGTGCAGGTTGCTGATCCGCTGACCACCGAGCGAGACGGGCACGCAGTTTCCGCCGCGGTCCTGGTTATCCGAGGCGTGCAGCGGCTGATGGATGTCGCCCACGAAGTGCAAGACGTACTTGAGCGCGAGCAATCGCTCGCCCGGCTCGCTCGCTGGGTCACCGACTTCCTTCTCGAACTCGCCCAGCTTGTCGACGATGCAATCCTGCGCCGGGCCAGCGCTTGGCGGATCGGACGCCTTCGGATACCCGAAACACGCCGTCTTGAGATCGGGATCTGGCAGTTCCTGATCGACGAAGTGCCAGCTCGCAGTTTCGCGATGGCCGTTGCGCCACTTGTCCGCCCATGTGGCGCGCGAGATCATGTCCGGCGCCGTAAGCGTGTCGGTATCCGCCGCGAGAATGCATCGACCCACGCCTTGGCCTGTGGTGTGAGCCGATCCCGGGCGATCGCCGCAATGATCTCGCGGCCCTTTTCGCCCCAGGCAAGCGCGGGTCGCGAAACGGCCGCCACGAGCACGGCGAGGAGCGTGGCAGTCGTTCGCATGGGTGCGCTTCCTAGGGGCGATGGTACGGGGCGCCGCGGCCGTAATAACCGCGACCGCGGTAGCCGCCGCGCCAACCGTAATGACCGTAATACCATGTGTGATACGGGTACGGCCGATAGGTCCAGACGCCGCCATAGAAGACCCAAGGCTGATACCAGCCCGGCGCGGCGTAGAGATAGGGCTGGCCATATCCGCCATAGCTGAACGCTGG
>CAZZZX010000171.1:3553-6476 GCA_964658585.1 uncultured Novosphingobium sp. | reverse complement strand
CGAATGGTCGCGATGCGTATGGGTGCAGACGATCGCGGCGATGCGCTCGCCCGCGGTGGCGGCGAGGATGGCGTCGAGATGAGCGGGGATATCGGGACCGGGGTCGATCACCGCGACCGCGCCGTGCCCGACGATATGGGTCTGCGTCCCGGTGTCGGTCAGCGGCCCCGGATTGGGCGCGGTCAGCCGGCGGATCAGCGGGTGAAGCGTGGTGACGGTCATCGGCATCCGGTCCGGGCAGGTCGCATGTCGGAAATCCTGACACCTCGCCGCCCGGCAGCGCCGGGCTTAACTATCGCGATCGGCCTGCGAGGCCGGGTGACGTCGTCTGGCACGACGGATGCATCACGGTCCGCGTTCCATGTTCCCGCGAACACCGGCGGGCCGGCGCGACAGTCGCGACGGCCCGCCACCCCGCGGAACCGCGCTCAGGCGGCCCTGGACTTCACCCCGGCGGTCTGCATCAGCTCGGCCAGCTCGCCGCTCTCGTACATCTCCATCATGATGTCCGATCCGCCGACGAACTCGCCCTTGACGTAGAGCTGCGGGATCGTCGGCCAGTCCGAATACGCCTTGATGCCCTGGCGAACACCCTGGTCCTGCAGCACGTCGACCGAGCCATAGTCGACGCCGAGATGCTCGAGGATCGCGACCGCGCGGCTCGAGAAGCCGCACTGCGGGAACAGCGGCGAGCCCTTCATGAACAGCAATACCTCGTTGGCGTTGACCAGCTCGGCGATGCGGGTGTTGGTGTCGTCGGTCATGGCGTTCGTCCTCTAGGGTACGGCGGTGGTAAGCTGGAGCGCGTGGAGCACGCCACCCATGCGGCCGCCAAGCGCCTCGTAGACGCGCTGGTGCTGGCGGACGCGGGGCACGCCCCGGAAACTCTCGGCGACGACGCGCGCCGCGTAATGATCCCCGTCGCCGGCGAGATCGGTGATCTCGACCGCGGCGTCGGGGATGCCGGCGCGGATCATGGTGGCGATCTCGTCTGCGGCCATCGGCATGGCGTTACTTCGTTTCCATCAATTGGCGACGCGCCTCGACCAGCTTGAGGTCGAGCTCGGCACGGATCGACGCCTCGTCGACATCGACGCCGGCGGAGATCAGGTCACCGAGCAGCTTGCGGACGACATCCTCGTCGCCCATCTCCTCGAACTCGGCCTGCACGACCGCGGTCGCATAGGCATCGGTCTCGGCGGGCGTCAGCCTCATCTTCTCCGCCGCCCAGAAGCCGACCAGCCGGTTGCGCCGCGCGGTGATGCGAAACGCCATCTCCTGATCGTGCGCGAACTTGTTCTCGAACGCCCGCTCCCGCTCGTCGAACGTCGTCATGCTTCGTGTTCCCGTCGTCTCGTTGCTCTGGCGCAAGGAGATAGGCAGCGCGGACGGACGGCGCAATGGATGGGCACCGAGTGTCGGCGGGGCTTACAGTCGCCCCTCAGGCCGCCACCTGCGCCTCGTACCGCGCGCTGGTCTTCGCGGCGACCTCGTCCGCGGTCACCCCCGGCGCGAGTTCGATCAGCCGGAACGCGCTGTCGTGATCGGCGCGCGAGAACACGCACAGCTCGGTGACGATCATGTCGACGACGTTCTTGCCGGTCAGCGGCAGCGTGCAGTCGGGGATGAACTTGGGCTCGCCATGCTTGGAGGTGTGTTCCATCACGACGATGATCTTCTTGACGCCCGCGACCAGATCCATCGCGCCGCCCATGCCCTTGACCATCTTTCCCGGGATCATCCAGTTGGCGATGTCGCCGTTCTGCGCGACCTCCATCGCCCCGAGAACCGCCAGATCGATATGCCCCCCGCGGATCATCGCGAAGCTGTCCGCAGACGAGAAATAGCTGGTCGAGGGCAGCTCGCTGACGGTCTGCTTGCCGGCGTTGATGAGATCGGCATCCTCCTCGCCCTCGTACGGGAACGGGCCGATGCCGAGCATCCCGTTCTCGGACTGCAACGTCACCTCGACGCCCGCGGGCACATGGTTGGCGACCAGCGTCGGAATGCCGATGCCGAGATTGACGTAGAAACCGTCCTTCAGTTCGCGCGCGGCACGCGCCGCCATCTCGTCGCGAGTCCAAGGCATCTCAATGGCCTCCTGCTTTGGTCGCGGCGGCGGGACCGGGATCGCGCCACTGCTTGTCCTTGGGAAAGATATCGTCGGCGCCGCCCTGCAGCCCCGCGCCATAGGCCGGGTTGGGCATCACGAACCAGCCCGCGCCCCACAGCTTCGCGACCGCGGGGAGCGCCGCCTCGGCACGGCGCGCCGGCACGCTCTGCGCCTCGGCATCGAACTGGTCGCTGATGTCGACGAGCTGATCGCCGGCGAGCGACAGCACGCAATAATCCTGCGCGATCTTCCAGCGTCGGCCATCCTTGTGGAAGCCGGTCGCGTCGTCGCCCGAGAGATAGAGATTCTTGCCATGCACCGCCGGCCCGAGCCCGGCATCGTCGAGCGCCTGCTCGCTCTGGCGGGCGAGGTCGGTGCCGCGGTTGGTGTTGAAGATGACGGTGATCCCCATCGCGCGCAGGGCCGCCAGCGCCTCGGGCGCGCCCGGCGTCGCGGTCGACTTGTCGGGGTCGGTCGCGGCATAACGCTGCCAGACCTCGGCATCGAAGCCCGGGCGATCGTTGACGAGCGTGTCGTATTCGGCGCCGAGATTGAGCAGCACCGTCTCGTCGACATCGAACACCGCGGCGGGGGGCTTGTCGCCGCACGGCACGAACTGCGGGTTCTCCAGCGTCGCGCCGGGCGCCAGCACTACGCTCTGCCGCGGGCGTGCCTTCATCGCGGCGGCATCATAGGCGACCAGCGCACGCCAGGTCTGGCGGGTCAGGGCTGCCGCCTCGGCCGAACCGTAGAGATACTGGATCCCGGCCAGCGCCGGGGGCGCCGGCGGCGGATCGGGCGGAGAATAGG
>CAZZZX010000171.1:0-3543 GCA_964658585.1 uncultured Novosphingobium sp. | reverse complement strand
CCGCGACCGCGCCGCCGGCGAAGGCCAGCGCTGCGGCGGCGGTTGCCAGCCTCCTCACGCCGCCTCGCGCTTGCGCAGCGTGCGCTGCTCGATCTTCTTGTCGTAGGGCGCGCCGAGGATCAGTCGGTTGACGTAGATACCGGGCAGGTGGATCGCATCCTTGTCGAGACTGCCGACGGGCACGATCTCCTCGACCTCGGCGATGCAGACCTTGCCCGCGGTCGCGGCGGGGTGGTTGAAGTTGCGTGCGGTCTTGCGGAAGACGAGATTGCCCGCCTCGTCCGCCTTCCAGCCCTTGATGATCGACAGGTCGGCAAAGATGCCGCGCTCGAGCACGTACATCTCGCCGCCGAAATCCTTGGTCTCCTTGCCCTCCGCGACCTGCGTGCCGTAGCCGGTCTTGGTATAGAAGCCCGGAATGCCCGCGCCGCCCGCACGCAGCCGCTCGGCGAGCGTGCCCTGCGGCGAGAACTCGACCTCGAGCTCGCCCGAGAGATACTGCCGCTCGAATTCCTTGTTCTCGCCGACATAGCTGGCGATCATCTTGCGCACCTGCTTGGTACGCAGCAGCTTGCCGATGCCCTCGTTGTCGATGCCGGCATTGTTCGAGGCGAAGACCAGATCCCTGACGCCGGAAGCCTGGATCGCATCGAGCAGTCGTTCGGGGATGCCGCACAGCCCGAACCCGCCGGACGCGATGGTCATTCCGTCGAAGAGCACGCCCTCCAGGGCCGATGCCGCGTCGGGATAGGTCTTCTTCGCCATCGTGCGGGTTCCTCCATCGTCGCGCCGTCCGACTAGCAGCACGTGCGCGCCGCGCCTAGATGCGGGACATGACCCAGAACCGCACCGGTGGCCGCATCCTCGTCGACAATCTCGTGGCGCAGGGCTGCGACCGCATCTTCACCGTGCCCGGCGAGAGCTTCCTCGCGGTGCTCGACGCGCTGCACGACACGCCCGCGATCGATCTTGTGGTGTGCCGGCAGGAGGGCGGCGTCGGCTTCATGGCGGAGGCGGACGGCAAGCTGACCGGACGGCCCGGCATCGCCTTCGTCACGCGCGGGCCGGGCGCCACCAACGCCTCGATCGGCGTCCACACCGCAAGGCAGGATTCGACCCCGATGATCCTGTTCGTCGGCGACGTCGCGCGCGGCGACCGCGAGCGCGAGGGCTTTCAGGAGGTCGATCTGGTCGCGATGTTCCGCCCGCTCGCCAAATGGGCGGCGCGGATCGAGGATGCCGCGCGCATCCCCGAATTCGTCGCGCGCGCCTACGCCGTCGCGATCTCGGGGCGGCCGGGACCGGTGGTGCTGGCGCTGCCCGAGGACATGCTGATGGAGACGGCCGACGCGATCGATCGGCCGCGGGTGGTGCGCCCGCGCCAGATCGCCGACGCGCAGGCCATCGAGGCGCTGATCGATCTGCTCGGCGATGCCTGCGCGCCGCTCGCGATCGTCGGCGGAGCCGATTGGAGCGCGGGCGCGGCGCATCATTTCGCGCAGTTCGCCGAAGAGATCGGCCTGCCCGTCGCCACCGCCTTCCGCCGCCAGGATGCGATCCCGTCGACCTCGCCGGTCTATGCCGGCAATCTCGGCTACGGACCCAATCCCAGGCTGGTCGAACGGGTGCGTGCCGCCGACCTGCTGCTCGTCGTCGGCGCGCGGCTCGGCGAGGCGACCACCGACGGCTACACGCTCGTCACCCCGGATCACCCCGGTCAGGTGCTGATCCATGTCCATCCCGACGCGACCGAGCTCCAGTCGGTCTATCGCACCGATCTGGCGATCTGCGCGGACGTCCACGAATTCTGCGACAGTCTGGCGCACGAGACGATCGACCTGCTGCCCTTCGCCGACGGCGCGCAGGCCCATGGCGACTGGGCGGCGTGGGCGACGGCGGTGCCGCGCGCGGGCGTGACGCTCGATCTCGGGCCGTGCGTCGCGGCGATGCGCGCGGCGCTGCCGGCGGACACGATCGTGTGCAACGGCGCGGGCAACTATGCCGGCTGGTGGCACCGCTACTGGCGCTATGGCGCCTACGGGACGCAGCTTGCGCCGACCAGCGGCGCGATGGGTTATGGCGTTCCCGCGGCGGTCGCCGCGGCCTTGCGCCGCCCCGAGGCGCGCATCGTCGCGCTCGCCGGCGACGGCTGCTTCCTGATGAACGGGCAGGAACTCGCCACCGCCGCGGCGCGCGGTCTGAGGCTGCTGGTCGTTGTGGTGGACAATGGCGGCTACGGCACGATCCGGATGCACCAGGAGCGGACCTTTCCGGGGCGCGTCTCGGGCACGGTGCTCGCCAATCCCGATTTCGCCGCGCTAGCCCGCGCGCATGGCGGCTGGGCGGAGACCGTCGACAGGACCGAGGACTTCGCGCCCGCGCTTGCCCGCGCGCTCGAACAGCCCGGGCTCGCCCTGCTCCATCTGCGTACCGATCTCGAACAGATCACCCCGGCGCTGACGATGACCGGGCTGCGCGGTTGAACCCCCGATAAACGCCGCATTCCGCATCCGTTCAACTCGACTCGGGCACAAGATCGCCAGACGCGGCGTTTTGCGTCGTGGGACTTGGGAGACAAGACATGCGCAAGCTGATTACGGGTATCGCTGCAGCCGCGGTCATCGCGACGACCAGCCTTGCCGCGACCGCGCCCGCCGAGGCGCGCTACTACGGCGGTTACCATGGTGGCTATGGCTGGCATCATCATGGTGGTGGTGGTGCGGGCCTGGCGGTCGGTGCCGGGCTGCTCGGCCTGGGCGTCGGCGCGGCGATCGCCTCGTCCGATCGCGGCTATTATCGCGGCGGCTATGGCGGCTACTATGCCTACGCGCCGCCGCCCCCGCCGCCGGTCTACTACGCGCCGCCGCCGCCGCCGCCTTATGGCTATTACGGCTATGGCTACGGCTACTGACACGGCCGAAACCGTGACGATGAGGCGTCGCCCGCACGGGCGGCGCCTTTTTCGTTCGTCCCTCCGGCGGCACGGTCCGCGGCGACTCGCTTGATCGCGCCTTGACCAGTTTGCGATAGGCCCGTCGCGGCAACGCTATGCGGGGATTGGTCATGCTGGTTCAGATCGTGTCGGCGGCGATGGGTTCGGTGTTCGCACTGTCCCTGTGGAGCATGTACGTGCAGGTCCGCGATATCTGATCCGTAGTCGGGCGCCGCGACGCTCGTTTCGTCGCGTGCCGGGGAACAGGATGGCGCGATCCGAGTCTCTTCGTCATCGGGTTTTCCCGACAGACGTAGGAGATCTGGCGTGATGGGTATCATCGTTTGGCTTATCGTCGGTGGCGTCGTCGGCTGGCTCGCCAGCCTGGTCATGCGGACCGATGCACAGCAGGGAATCCTTCTCAACATCGTCGTCGGTATCGTCGGCGCGTTCATCGGCGGCCTGATCTTCGGGCGCGGCAACATCAACGACGGCGTCCTGACGCTCGGCACCTTCCTGGTGTCGCTGGTCGGCGCGATCATCCTGTTGGCGATCGTCAATCTGGTCCGGCGCGGCTCACTGCGCTGACCGGATGCTTTCAACCGAAAAGG
>CAZZZX010000170.1:0-6490 GCA_964658585.1 uncultured Novosphingobium sp. | reverse complement strand
GCAGCGCCGCCTCGACCTCCTGCCCCTCGCCGGTGCGCTGCCTGTGGTAGAGCGCCATCATCGTGCCGACGGCAAGGCTGAGCGCGCTGCCGAAATCGACATAGGGCACGACCGAGCGCATCGGCTGGTCGGGCAGGCCGGATCGATAGACGCCCCCCGACATTACCTGCCCGATCCCGTCGAAGCCGACCCTGTCGCTGTACGGGCCGCCGCGACCGAAGCTGGAGATGCTGGCGAGGATGATGTCGGGTTTGACCGCACGCAGGCTGTCGTAATCGAGCCCGCTCGCCCGCATCGCCTTTTCGGGCATGTTGGCGACGACGACATCGGCACCGGCGACCAGGGTGCGAACCAGCTCGGCGCCACGCGCGCTTGTCGTGTCGATCGTCACCGAGCGCTTGTTACGGTTGCACTGAAGGAAAGTCGCGCCGTCGCCGGTCGAAGAGACGGGTTGGACGAAACGGTCCTCGCCGCCGTCGCGCTTCTCGATGCGGATCACGTCGGCGCCCATGTCGGCGAGGATCGCTCCGCACCACGGGGCGGCGATGAATCGCCCGAAATCCAGCACGCGGATGCCCGCGAGGACTTGCTGCATCATGACTCCCCAGGGGTTTGTTTTGTTCGAATTGCGGTAGCTGTTGACGATAAAGCGCGTCAAGCAAGTCGGCGCTTGCCCGTATCACGCGAGGCGCTACATCGGACTTCCGCTAACTGTTTGCCGCACGCAGGACGTTCGAGGAGAGACGAATTGAAGACGCGCTTCACGGAACTCTGCGGGATCGAGCACCCGGTCATGATGGGCGGCATGATGTGGGTCGGCCGCGCGCCGCTCGCCGCCGCGGTCTCCAATGCGGGCGGACTCGGCACCATCACCGCGCTGACCCAGCCGACGCCCGAGGACCTGAGCGCCGAAATCGCGCGCACCCGCGACCTCACCGACAGACCGTTCGCGGTCAACCTGACGCTGCTCCCGTCGATGCGCGCCACGCCCTACGACGAATATCGTCGCGCGATCATCGAGGGCGGCGTGAAGATCGTCGAGACGGCGGGCAACAAGCCCCAGGAGCATATCGCGGACCTCAAGGCGAACGGCATCGTCGTCGTCCACAAATGCACCTCGGTGCGCCATGCGCTGGCCGCCGAACGCTGGGGTGTGGACGCCATCTCGATCGACGGCTTCGAGTGCGCTGGGCACCCCGGCGAGGACGACATCCCCGGGCTCGTACTGATCCCGGCAGCCGCCGACAAGGTCACGGTGCCGATGATCGCCAGCGGCGGCTTCGGCGACGGGCGCGGGCTGGTCGCGGCGCTGGCGCTCGGCGCCGACGGCATCAACATGGGCACGCGCTTCTGCGCCACGCGAGAGGCGCCGATCCACGACAATTGCAAGCAGGCGATGGTCGCCAACGACGAGCGTTCGACCAACCTGATCTTCCGCCGCCTGCACAATACCGCTCGCGTGGCGAAGACCGCGCTGTCCGACCGTGTCGTCGAGATCCTCGCGCGCCCCGATGCCAAATTCGAGGATGTCGCCGAGCTTGTCCGCGGCATCAAGGGCCGCGAACTGCTCGAGACGGGCGATATGGATGCCGGTCTGTTCTGGGCCGGGCAGGTCCAGGGGATCATCACCGACGTACCGACCGCGGAAGAATTGATCGACCGGATCATGGACGAGGCGCACGCCATCATCCGCGATCGCCTTGCCGGCATCGCCGCCTGACGCGGCGGAGCCCCGGCCACCCCGCCGGGCGGTGAACCCGCTGCGGCCGCTCGGCTTGAGAGAGCGCGAGATCGTCATGCCCTGCCGGCGTCGAGGAGGGTCTGCTCGAGCGAATACAGTGCGTTGCGTTCGCTCCATGCGGATCTGAAGCGGTTCCCGCGGCTGCGACGACGGGGCTGTCACTCGGGATCGGCGATCCTGAGCACCACCTTGCCGACATGATCGTTGCCCTGGAAGATCCCGGCAAAGGCATCAGGAACGCTCTCGATGCCGTGCAGGATCGTCTCGGCGGGTTTGAAGCGGCCGTCCTCGATCCATTGGCGGTTTTGCGCGATCGCCTTCGCGCCGCCGACCATCTCGCCGAAGAAACCCTTGATCTCCAGGCCCTTGACGAACATCAGCCGCATGAGTTCGGGGAGCCGGTCCGGACCGTTTTCGTCGCCGACGCCGTAGACGGCGAGCACGCCGCACAACGCCACGCGCGCGCCATAGCCGGCGTGCGCCACCGCACGACGGGTAAGATCGCCACCGACATTCTCGAAATACATGTTGAAGCCCTGCGGCAAGGCTTGCTTGAGCCTGGCATCGAAGTCAGGCGCCTTGTAATCGACGCAATCGTCGAAGCCGAGCGCCTTGACCGCCGCGCATTTGTCCGGACCGCCGGCGATACCGATCACGCGGGCGCCGAGGATCTTGCCGATCTGCCCGGCCATCGAGCCGACCGCACCGGCGGCGGCCGAAATCAGCACGGTGTCGCCTTCCTTGACGCGGCCGATATCGGTCATGCCCGAATTGGCGGTCTGCCCCGGCATACCGAGTGCGCCGACCGCATAGGAAAGCGGGATCGTGCCGAACTCGAGCCTGGTCGGTTTCACGACCGGATCGACCACGGCGTATTCGGCCCAGTGGGTGCGCCCCTCGATGATGTCGCCGACCGCGAAGTCGGGACTGTGCGATGCCACGACCTGCGAGACCGCGCGGCCCAGCGGCGGGGTGCCTAGCGCCTGGCCGGGCAGGCCGGCGATCGTCGTCTCGTCGAACTGGAGACGGACATAGGGATCCATCGACAGCCACAGCGTACGGACCAGCAACTGGCCGGGGCCGGGCTTGGGCATGGCCGCGTCCACCACCGCGAAATCCCCGGCGACGGGGTTCACCTGCGGCCGTCTGGCGAGAACTACCTCGTGCATCCCGATCCTCCCGGCTCCGTTTTTCTAAGGCTAGTGCCCGGTGAACACGGGCGTCCGTTTCTCGAGGAACGCGTTCACCGCCTCGCGATGATCGGCCGACAGATGCGACCACGTCTCGAAACCGAGATGCGCCTCGAGCATCTCGTCGACCTTCTTGCGCAGATCCATGTTGACCGACTTCTTGGTCAGGCGGATCGCCAGGCCGGCACCGCTGGCGAGCTTCTCCGCGATGGCCGCGACGCGTGCGTCGAGCTGGTCGGCGGGCAGCGCCTCGGTGACGAGCCCGATCTCGGCGGCCTTCGCGCCGGTGATCGGCTCGCCGGTGAGCAGGTAATATTTGGCGCGCGCATTGCCGACCAGCGCCGGCCAGATGATCGCGCCACCGTCGCCCGCGGTGAGCCCGACACCGACATGCGGATCGGCGATCTTGGCGCTGTCCTTGGCGATGATGATGTCGCTGAACAGCGCCAGCGTCGCGCCGAGACCGACTGCATGGCCGTTGACCTTGGCGATCACCGGCCGATCGAGGTCGATCAGCCCGACGATGATGTTGCGCGCCTCGATATTGCTCTCGATCCACCTCTTCTGGTCGTCGAGCGAGGCTTTGAGCGTGTTGAGGTCGCCGCCGGCGGAAAAGGCATCGCCGATTCCGGTGAGGATGACCACCGCCGCGTCGGGATCGCGGCCGATCTCGGGGAAGACGCGCTCCAGCTCCTGGTGCATCTGCGGGTTGGTGGCGTTCTTCACCTCGGGACGGTTGAAGGCGACCGTGACGATCTTGCCCGCGCGCGTCACCCGAAGCGCTTCATAGCCGTGGTACATCGATCCCCTCCGTTTGCCGGACGGCCCGACTAGCCCAACCAAAGCGCTTACTCAATTGCTAAACGGGCTTCAGGCAAACGCGGTGACGGCCTCGGTGGCGCGGGTGGCCGCACGCGATCGGGTCATATCGATGGCGTCTTCGTGCATATCGCCGAAGCCATGGCGCGATCTGTGCGATCCCCGCAGGCCAGATGGATAGAGGAACGAGAGGATGACGAGGATATCGATAGAGGATCACGTCGCGATCCAGAACCTGATCGGCGAGTATCAGTGGCTGGTCGATGGCGGCGACTCCGATGGCTGGGCGGCGCTGTGGACCGAGGACGGCGCCTTTCTCGGCGGGGCGACCGAACCGTTCGTCGGCCACGCGGCGCTGAAGGAGGTGCCGGCCTGGGTGAAATCGAGCTGGGACGGCCAGCTGCGCCACATGACCGGCAGCATGTTCATCCGCTACGGCGCGAGCCAGGACGAGGCGATCGCCAGATATTATAATCTCGTCACCACTTGGCACGAGGAGCCGCCCGCGCTGTTCGTCTGCGCGCTGTCCGAGATGACGCTGGTGCGCATCGGCGGCGAGTGGAAGATCAGGCGGAACCTCGTCAAAAACCTCGGCAAGACCCGCGCGCCCGGCGCGACCTCCTGACGAGCGATCGCCTCGACGGGCTCTCACGCCTGACCATGCCCTGCCCTCGGCGTCCCCATACCAATTCCCGGCTTGCCAAAGCGCATTAACAGGTTACTCTTTATGCGAACGATAGGGCGCGTCGGCATCGATACCCGTGCGTCGAAGGGGGGAGACGTCATGAAATACGGCGCGTCGCGTCTGGCCACCGTCACCGCGATGTCGATCGTCGGCGGCACCGCTTTCGCGCAGGACACGCCCCCTGCCCCGTCTCCCACCCCCACGGCGGCATCGGCGCCCGCGCCGGGCGAGATCATCGTCACCGCGCAGCGCCGCAGCCAGCGGCTGACCGACGTGCCGATCGCGATCACCACCCAGACCGCGCAGCAGCTCGCCCAGGCGGGCGTCACCAACGTGCGCGATCTCACCGTCGTCACGCCCGGGCTGCGGATCTCGGGGAGCGGCGCCAATTCGCAGCCGGCGCTGCGCGGAATCCATTCCGACCAGACCGATCCAGGCAACGACGCCAACGTCGCGCTCTATGTCGACGGCGTCTACCAGGCCAATCAGATCGCCAACAATGCGGACCTGCCCGACGTCGATCGGGTCGAGGTGCTCAAGGGGCCGCAAGGCACGCTGTTCGGCCGCAACGCGACAGGCGGCGCGATCCGCATTTTCACCCGTGAGCCGAGCTTCACGCCGACCGCGACGATCGACGCCAGCTACGGCAGCTACGACGACGCTACGATCAAAGGATTCCTGAGCGGACCGATCATCGGGGACGTGGTGGCGGCAAGCCTGTCCGGCGGCTACGAGCGCTCCGACTCCTATCTCCGCGACGCCGTGACGGGCAAGCGCGGGCTGGGCGTGCGCAGTGCCAACGCCCGCGGCAAGCTGCTCATCAAGCCCACCGACAATCTCTCGATCACGCTGAGCGGCGTCTATGTCGATCGCACCGACGGCAACGTCACCGCTTACGAGCCGTTGAACGGAAACACGGTCGGCCGGTTGTTCGGCGGCGTCTTCCCGACCAAGGGCTATCGCTATGCGGCCGACGACGCACCGCGCACCGATGCGCGCGTCTATACGGGATCGGCGAAGATCGACTGGACGATCGGCGCGGCGGGCACGCTCTCGTCGCTGACCGCCTATAACGACGTCAAGGCGTTCTACTACAATGACGCGGACTTCACGACCGCGCCGCTGCTCGCCTACCCGATCCACGAGAAGCAGAAGGACGTCTCGCAGGAAATCATCTTCACGTCGAACAAGTTCGGCATGTTGCAGTTCACCGCCGGCGGCTTCTATTATGATTCGACCGGCCGCTACGATCCGCTGATCCTCGACGGTACGTTTATCGGTGCCACCAGCTACGGCTATATGCGGCAGGGAACCAAGGCGCTTTCGGGCTTCGGCGAGGTCACCGTCACGCCGCTGCCGCGCGTGACCATCATCGGCGGCGTCCGCTACAGCCACGAGCGACGCGACGCGTCGGGTGGCTATTTCGCCACCCCCGGACGGCCCGACGACCTGCCGTTCCTCGGCAAGGCGAGCTTCAACAAGGCGACGCCGCGCGCGTCGATCCGCTACAGCTTCCCGAGCGGCGACAATCTCTATTTCACCTATTCGGAGGGCTTCAAGAGCGGCGGCTTCAACATCGCCGGCCTCAGCCCCGACGCCTACCGGCCCGAGAGCCTGAAGTCCTACGAGATCGGCTTCAAGACGAGCACGCGTCGTGCGATCTCGGCCAACGTCTCCGCCTTCCTCTACGATTATCGCGACCAGCAGGTCTCGGCCGCGGTCAATGGCCTCAACGTCACCGCCAACGCCGCCTCGTCGCGAATCTACGGCGTCGATGCCGACGTCACCATCCGGCCGGCACCGACCTTCAACACGACGATCGGCTTGTCCTACCTCCATGCCCGCTTCCGCGATTATCCCGACGCCGTGTTCAATTCGCCGACGCGGATCGGCGGCGTGCCGTGCAACTGCGGCAACGACACCGCGATCGGCGATCTGAGCGGCGGGTTCGAGCCCTATTCGCCGGCCTTCACGATCGGCATCACGCCCGATTATCACGAGACTTTCGCCGCCGGCACCGTCGACCTGTCGGCCTCGCTCTATTCGAGCAGCCGC
>CAZZZX010000169.1:0-6517 GCA_964658585.1 uncultured Novosphingobium sp. | reverse complement strand
CCACGTTGACCGCGAGCGGCACCACGCCGAACACATAGGGCAGCGCGCCGAACGAGCCGAGCGCGACCACGAAGGTGCCGAACACGTTGAGCAGCACATGCCCCGCGGTCATGTTGGCGAACAGCCGGATCGCCAGCGTGAACGGGCGCACGAAGAAGCTGAACACCTCGAGCGGCAGGATCACCAGCGCCAGCGCGAAGTTCATGCCCTTGGGCCAGAACAGCGTGAAGAAGTGCAGCCCGTGCTTGGCGAGCCCGACGATGCAGACCGTGCCGAACACGATCAGCGCCAGCGCCAGCGTCACCGCGATATGGCTGGTGGGCGTGAACGATCCCACCCACGGGATCAGCCCAAGCAGGTTGAGGAACAGCACGAACACGAACACCGAGAAGATCAACGGTACGAAATTCCGGCCCTTGGGCCCGATATTCTCGTTCACCATCGCGCGCGTGAAATCGTAGATATATTCGACCGCGGCCTGCGTCCGGCCGGGAACCAGCCTGGGATTGGCGGTGCCCGCGAAAAGGAAGATCGCGATCAGGACGAGGCCGACCACCATCCACAGCGCGGAATTGGTGAACGAGACGTTGTACCCGAGCACGTCCATCTTGTGGAGGGTGACGATGGAGAACTGCTCCATCGGATTGTTGGCGCTGGCCATCGCGGATCCCTTAATGCGTCTTGCCGGCGGCGGCGTCGAGCTGGCGCGACGTCACCATCGCGCGATAGATGCCGGCGGCGAACCCCAGCACGAGCATCCCGATCGTCAGCCACGGCTTGGTGCCAAGCCACCGGTCGAGCGCCCAGCCGATAAAGGTCGCGACGAGCACCGCGCCGATGAACTCGACGCCGACCGCCATGCCCTTGTTCTCGCCACCGACCACGGGCGCCGCGGACGCGTCGAGCCCGTTCGCACGCTTCGCCTCGGCGATGCGGCGGCCAAGCTCGTCTTCGTCGCTGCGACGACCATCGGACACCTGAACAGACCCCCGCCAAACCCTATTGAAAACGCGCCGCTACCTCTCCGGCATGGCGCGTTTCAACCGGCGGCGAACCGCCAGGCGCGATCCCCTTAGGAAGCGGGCCGGCATGAGTCAACGATGGCTTGGGTGGCTCAGCCCCCGCACTGCGCCGGCAGCCCGACCGGTGCCGCGCCCTTCACCGCCCACACGCCCGGCGCCACCGAATAGGCGCGCCCGACGCGGATCGCGGCGAGCGTCTTGCAGCCGATCGAGGTCGCGAACGCCTCGATCGGCACGTTCTTGGCCTGCGCGACCTGGGTATAGCCCTGCCGGCGCTTGATGTTGATCGCCTCGACCTCGGCCTTGAGATCGGCCGACGGCGCCTTGGGGAAGCCGAGATAGCCGTCCGACTGCTCGCCGACCGCGCCCGAATTGAGCGCCGCCTCGACCGCCCCGCCCTGCGCGAGCGCGATGCCGCTACCGCCGAGCGTCAGGGCGGCGAGCGCGATGAGGGTGGTGATGCTGCGGGTCATTTGGGGACGAGCTCCGGATTGCTGGTGATGAAGTCCTCGGCATCCTTCTTCAGGCTGACGACGACCTCCTGCTTGACGTTGATGTTGAGGTTGATCTCGATCGGCTTGTCCGGCGCCTTGACCGAGACGCAGCCCGCCACGGCCAGCAGGGCGAGCGTCACGGCGAGGCGGGGACCGATCATCGCACAAGGGCTATCATCCACACGACTCATCGTCACTATGCCATCGTTCATCGCACGGGCTCGCTTTCGGGGGGCTGAATGGGGGCGGGTGCCGCGGGCGTCGGCGCGACGTCGATCGTGTCGCCGGGCACGGGCAGACCGCCCTTCAGCAGCAGCGACGGATCGACATAGGACTGCGCGGTGCCGATCAGCGAGCGGAACGGCGCACGCAGCGCGATGTTGAAGCGGAACGGCAGGTTGTGGATCAGCCGCGCGGCATAGCTCGCGTCGGGCGTCGCCTGGCGGATGCCCTGGAAGCCGACATGGCTGACGATCTCGCCCTCGAGCCGACCGTCGAGCCCGATCTCCAGCGCCGAATAGCGGATCGCCTTCAGCGCATCGAAGGCGAGATGGCCCATCGTGCCGAGTTGCGCGGTGGTCAGGTCGCCGACATAAGCGATCGTTCCGCCGGGCGGCCGCGCGGCGATGTGTCCGCCCGCGATCCGGCCGCCCTTGTCGTCGAAGATGATCGGCAGTTCGCCGTCGAAGGTGCCGGTGGCGGCGATATTGGGCAGATCGAGCTGCTGGACGAAGATCGCCGCATCGAGACGGTCGAGCCGGAAGGTCAGGTGGCGTTCGCTGGCGGCATCGAAGGCGAGGATCGAGGGCGCGAGCGTCAGCGTGCCGCCCGCGAACGGCCAGCGCGCCCGCTCGACCGCGACGCGCTGCAGCGGCAACAGCTGGAAGTCGACCGTGCCGTCGTCGACCGCGACGCCGGGATTGATCTCGGCGATCGTCGCGCGCTGGTGCGGCGGGGTGGCGAGCCCGAGCAGATCGGAGAAATGGATTTTGCCCGCGATGCCGGTGACCGGGCCGAAGGCGGCGGCGAGATCGACGCGGTCGGTCGCGAAATCCCCGCTCGAGGTGACGCCCTGCGGGCTCCAGTCGATCCGCCCCGCGCCCCTGATCGTGCCCGCGACGTTGGCGATCACACCGAGCGTGACGGGGGTGAGCATCTCGGGCTGGAGTTTCTTGTCGAAGACCAGCCCCGGCACACCCAGCGTCGCGCCGCCGCGTCCACTGGCGAGATCGTGAACGATCGCGACATCGGCGACCCTGGCGCCGCTCGTCGGCTGTCTGATCGTCGCGGTCGCATCGATCCGGCCGGCCACGAGGCGGAGCGCGACGCCTTCGGCAGCGAGCGGCTTGAAGCGCGCGGTCGCGGCGGCATCGGCGACGGTGAACGCGCCGCCGAGGATCAGCGCGCCGTTCGCGACGCGCCAGTCGCCCGCTGCGCCCGATGCCACCAGCGGGACGCTGCCGATCTGCCCGCCCGCGCCCGAGAAATGTCCCGCCGCACCGCCGGCGAAGCGCCTGTCGAGCGTGTCGATATCGAGCCGCGTCATCGCGTCGCCCGCCCCCAGCCGGACCGCGACGCCGCCCGCGTCGAGCCCGGCGCCGGTCAGCGTGAGCGTGCGCGCGTCGAGCGTCAGCGGTGCGCTGCCCGAGCGCCCGGCGAGATGCAGCCCGGCGATCGCGGCACCCGCCCGCACACCGCCGCCCCCGCCCGCGACGACGATCGGCGCGCCGCCGACGCCGCACAGCCGCACGACACCGGGCGACAGCGTCACCCCCGACAGCGCGACCATATCGAAGCCGACCGGCGTGCAGCCTTCGCCGACGACGATGCCGCCGCGCCCGGCATGGCCGGCGATCGGCACGGTCAGCCCGTCCACCCGGCCGCCGGGCAGCGGGCCGTCGATCGTCGCGACGGTCTCGAACCGGGTCTCGCCACGCGCGCCGATCGCGATGCGCACCGGGGTCAGCGCAAGACGCGCGGTGCCCGCGGCATAGGGAGCGAGCCGCACCGCGCCGGAGATCGCCGCGCCGGCGTGCGATTGACGCAGCACCGCGTCGATCGCCGGCAGCGCGCCGCCGCCGGACGCGACATGGCCGTCGACCCGCCAGCCCGCCTCGCGCACGCTCCGGCCGATGCCCGCACCCTCGTCGATCCGCACCACCCCGCCCGAGCGGCCTGCGACCACCAGACGGCGCAGCTTGGCGGCGGTGCCGGCGGGGCCGCCCGCGGTGAAGGCCAGCGTCGCGGTCGCGTCCGCATCGGCGAGCAGCGCGGACAGCGCCGCCCCCGCACGCCGCGTGACCGGGCCGAGCGGCGTCGGGTCGAGCGCGGCGGCGTCCGCGACGATCGTCCGGCGCAGCGCCGGATCGGCGCGGGCGTGCGCGGCGACCAGATCGCCCGCATAGACCAGCCCGGAGGCTCCCGCGGCATAGCGGTATGCTCCCCCCAGCCGCAGCGCCTGCGCGGTGGCGCCCGGCGCGGTCATCCCCGCCACGGTGAGCGCCACCTTGCCCTCGATCCGCTGCCGGGTACCTGCGATCGTCACCCCGCCCCCGAGCGCGCCGAAGCCGATACCGCCCGCGCGCCCGGCGAAGCCGTCGACATCGATCGCGCCGTGCCAGCGATCGAGCGCGGCGGCGAACGCCATGCCGAGCGTCGCCCGCCCCGCGCCCAGCCGCAGCCCGCCGCCGCACTCCGTCGCGGCGAGCGTCAGCGGGCCGGAGACGCGCGGCCGGTGCGCGTCGATCGCCACGGTCAGGTCGGCGACGGGCGCGGTCAGCGTGCAGCCCCCTGTGGCGAGCCGCGCCGCGGTCGCGGTGACATGGCCGCGGAACCCGTCGCTCAGCCGTCCCGCGCCGTCGATCGCGATGCCGATCGCGCCGGCCGGGGTCGCCAGCGCGACCCGGCTGTCGGTCAGATCGACCGCCATGTCGGGCAGCGCCAGCGGTCGGTTGCCCGATGCGGCCGGCAGCAGCCGGTCGATCGTGCCGAACGAGACGCGACCGCCCAGCACCCGCGCCGCCAGCCGCACGCCGTCGGCGCGGATCGCGACGACATGCGGGCCGGCCAGGCCGTAACCCAGCGTCACCTCGACGGTATGCGCGGTCAGATCGGGTGCGGCCGGGTCGCCGATCCGGACATTCTCGAGCCGCTGCGCGAACGGGCCGATCGCGGTGATGCGGTACGATGCCGGGACGTGTCGCCCGGCGAGTGCGCGATCGACGGCGTCGCGGACGATCGGCCGCCGCTCGATCCAGGTCGCGGCGAGCGCGATCAGCACCAGACCGCCCGCGACCCCGCCGGCGACGCGCAGACGCGACGAGTCGCGACGCGGCCGGCCGATCTCGCTCCCGTCCTCGTCCGCCACACCCGCTCCCGCTGCCGCGCCCCCCATAGGCGAACGCGTCTCTCCACTCCAAGCACCGAACCCGGATTGCACGGGCGCCGTTCCCTGCCCTAGCCTCGTCCGCGATGACCGACGCCCCGCCCGATGCCGCCGGCCACCGCGGCCGCCTGCGCAAGCGCCTGATCGAGGGCGGTGGCGATGCGCTGCTCGATCACGAGATCGTCGAATATCTGCTCGCGCTGGCGATCCCGCGGCGCGACACCAAGCCGCTCGCCAAGGCGCTGCTGCGCGAGTTCGGCGGACTGCCCGGCCTGTTCGCCGCGAGTCCCGAGGCGCTGCTCCGGGTCAACGGCATGGGCGAGACCTCGGTCGCCGCGCTGCGGGTCGTCAATGCAGCCGCGCTGCGCCTGCTCAAGACCAGGGCGAGCGAGGCGCCGGTCCTGTCGGGCTGGCAGGCACTGCTCGACTATCTCCAGGCCGACATGGCGCATATCCATATCGAACGGGTGCGCGTGCTCCACCTCAACACCAGGAACCGGCTGATCCGCGACGAGACCGTATCGGAGGGCACGATCGACCAGTCCGCGGTGCATGTCCGCGAGGTGGTGCGCCGCGCGATCGAGCTCGGCTCCGCCTCGCTCATCATCGTCCACAACCATCCGAGCGGCGACCCCGCGCCGAGCCGCCAGGACATCGCGCTGACCCGCGATCTGGTCGCCGCGGCGGGGCAGTTCGGGATCGCGGTGCACGACCATGTCATCATCGGCACGCGCGGCCATGCCAGCCTGAAGGCGCTCGGGCTGATCTAGCCAGCCCTCTCCCGCTTGCGAGAGAGCGCTTCGCACTACCGCATCAGAAAGTCGGTCATCTCGTCGGGCGTCACCCCGCCGTCGTGATTCGCGTCGGCGCGGGCGAAAGCGCGGGCGGTGGCGTTCATCGCCGAGACCGGCCTGACTCCGGCCGCGCCCCGCACCCCCGCCTGGGCCACCGCGGCGCCATTGGCGCGCATCACCCAGGTCGCGAACTCGAGCGGGCCGAGCCGGCCGGCGCCGTGGACGTCGTAGCGCCGCCATTCGGCATTCACCGCGGCAAGCACATGCGCGCGATCGGGGCGCGGCGTCGCCGAGGGCGGCACCACGATCTCCGCGGAGCGGGCGACCGGTGCGACCACCACCGGGGTGGTGACGGGGACGTCCGCGCGCACGCTCGGCCGGGTCGGCGCGCCGGGTGCGGCGGGTGGACGATGTGTCACCGGCGTCGCCGGCGCGCCCGACAGGATCGAGGGCGGGGCCGAGCCGCCGGTCGTCGCCGCCTGCAGGGCGATCAGCGCCATCATCATCGTCATCGCCGGGCTCCCGTCGCCTGCGGTCGGCCGTGCGCGGGCCGATGTCGAGTCCTTCCAGTCCGATGGCTTTGTTGCGGCCCCCGCGCCGCTCTGCTAGGGGCGCTGCGCCCTGACGTTCCCGGCCGGGGATCAGCAGAGGACGAGGCATGATCCCCCGTTATTCGCGACCCGATATGGTTGCGATCTGGACGCCCGAAAATCGCTTCCGCATCTGGTTCGAGATCGAGGCGCACGCGACCGAGGCGCTCGCCGAACTCGGCGTCGTGCCGCGCGCCGCGGCGGACGCGCTGTGGGCATGGTGGGCGACCGA
>CAZZZX010000168.1:0-6543 GCA_964658585.1 uncultured Novosphingobium sp. | reverse complement strand
CCGATACCGCCTGACCAAACGCCACCCCGCCCCATAACGGCGCAACCGTCATGGCGACAAGCAACGCGACTCGACCGACCCCCCACGCCATTCACGCACCCCCCTGTGCGTCCGAGATCATCCACCCGGTCCCGGTCCTCGCCCCCAACGGCATAGAACCGGCGGAAATTCCGGATGTTACGCTCTACCGGCGCCACTGCCGGACGCTCACCCAATTGCGACGAATAGTCCGTGCCACGCGTCGAATACCGCGCAGACGCTATCAGCCGGCGCCCGGCGGTCAAGTTACGACGGGTCAATCTCCCGGCGCCAGGGACGGCAAATTTGCGCCGTTGGAGAAACGGTGTTACCGGCGGCAACGACGTTATCAGACCAGGGAGAGCGAGGATGCGCACGCGGATTACCGACCTGTTCGGCATCGAGCATCCGATCATGCAGGGCGGGATGCACTTCGTTGGCTTCGCCGAGCTCGCCGCCGCGGTGTCGAACGCCGGCGGCTTGGGGGTCATCACCGGCCTCACCCAGCGTACGCCGGAACTGCTGGCGCGCGAGATCGCGCGCTGCAACGAGATGACCGACAAGCCGTTCGGCGTAAACCTGACCTTTCTGCCGACCTTCGCGCAGCCGCCCTATCCCGAATATATCCAGGCGATCGTCGAAGGCGGCGTCCGCATCGTCGAGACGGCGGGACGCAGCCCGGAAGCATATCTGCCGGCGCTCAAGGCGGCGGGCATCAAGGTCGTCCACAAATGCACCGCGGTCCGCCATGCGCTCACCGCCGAGCGGATCGGCTGCGACGCGGTCAGCGTCGACGGGTTCGAGTGCGGCGGCCATCCCGGCGAGGACGATGTTCCCAACATGATCCTGCTGCCGCTCGCCGCTGAAGCGCTCAAGATCCCATTCCTCGCCTCGGGCGGGATGGCGGACGGGCGCAGCCTCGTTGCCGCGCTCGCGCTCGGTGCCGACGGGATGAACATGGGCACGCGCTTCATCGCCACCCGGGAGGCGCCCGTCCACGACAACGTCAAGCAGGCGCTGCTCGCCGCGAGCGAGCGCGACACCCGGCTCGTCATGCGCCCGCTGCGCAACACCGAACGCGTGCTCAACAACGCCAATGTCACCCGCCTGCTCGAGATCGAGCGCGAGAAGGGCGATGCGCTGACCATCGCCGACATCCACGACCAGGTCGCCGGCGTCTATCCGCGGATCATGCAGAATGGCGAGATGGATGCCGGCGCCTGGAGCTGCGGCATGGTCGCGGGTCTCATCCACGACATCCCGACCTGTGCCGAGCTGATCGACCGGATCATGGCGGAGGCCGACACGATCGTGCGCGCGCGACTGACCGGGATGATCGACGGCGCGCGCGTCTCCGAGCCGGCGTGAGCTCGGGCGCGCCCATGCGCGCCGCGGCGTCGTCCGACCTGCGGCTCGCACGCGCCGAGTTCGATGCCGACGCGCGGGCCGCGGTGCTCGTCGCCGCGGCCCGCATCCTGCGCGAGGAGGGGCCGGCGGCGCTCACCGTCCGCCGCGTCGCCGAACGGGTGAATGCATCGACCAAGGTGATCTATACCCGGTTCGGCGGCAAGGACGGCCTGCTCGACGCCTTGTATCTCTATGCATTCGAGGGGCTTGGCGAGATCCTCTCGGACTGTCTCGAGATCCGCGAGCCCGGTGCCCGGTTGCGGCGGATGTGCCTGGCCTATCGCGGCTATGCGTTGGCAGAACCCTCGCTTTACAATATCATGTTCGGCGATCTTGGGCGTGCCTACGAAGCACCGCTCGCCAGCCGCCGACAGGCATGGCGAACCTTCTACGCGCTGCGCGAAACCGTCGCGGCGTGTCTGCCCGTATCGCGCGCCGACGACGCCGGCGCGGTGACACGGCTGCTCTGGTCGGCGATGCACGGCGCCGTCGGCCTCGAACTCCGCGGCGTGTTGGGCGATGCGGCGGCGTGTGAGACGGTGTTCGCCGGCGTGATCGACGCGGTGTTCGCCGCGCACTGCGTCACGCGCCGAAACGTCAACACTCTACCACATTGACCGCCAGTCCGCCGAGACTGGTCTCCTTGTACTGGCTCTTCATGTCCTCGCCGGTCTGCCGCATCGTCTCGATCACCTGGTCCAGACTGACGATGTGGTTGCCGTCGCCGTGGAGCGCGAGATAGGCGGCGTTGATCGCCTTGATCGCGCCCATCGTGTTGCGTTCGATGCAGGGAATCTGGACGAGGCCGCCGATCGGATCGCAGGTCAGCCCGAGATTGTGCTCCATGCCGATCTCGGCGGCGTTCTCGACCTGTTCGTTGGTGGCGCCCAGCGCCGCGGCGAGCCCCGCCGCCGCCATCGAGCAGGCGACGCCGACCTCGCCCTGACAGCCCATCTCGGCCGCCGAGATCGACGCGCGGGTCTTGTAGAGCATTCCGATCGCCGACGCGGTGTAGAGCAGCGTGCGTGCGCCCTCGTCGGTCGCGCCGTGGACGAACGTCGCATAATAGCGCAGCACCGCCGGGATCACCCCCGCCGCGCCGTTGGTCGGCGCGGTGACGACGCGACCGCCCGCGGCATTCTCCTCGTTGACCGCGAGCGCCCACAGGCTGACCCACTCGAACACCAGGCTGGGATCGGTGCGCGGGCCGCGTGCGAGCAGCCGCTCGCGCATCGCGTGAGCGCGACGTTTGCCGGGCAGCTCGCCGGCGGCGCGGCAGCCGCGCTCGATCGCCGCGTCCATCGCCGCGCGGACGCGATCGAGAAAGGCATCGGTCTCGTGTCGCGAGCGCCACGCGGTCTCGTTGACGCGCATCAGGTCGGCGATGGTCAGGGCCGCCGACGCACAGGCGGCGAGCAGCTCGGCGCCGGATGAGAACGGGTGCCGGGGTAGGGCGTTGATGCGCGGCGGCGCGGCGCCCTCCATCCGGATCGTGCCGCCGCCGACCGAATAATAGCGCCGGACGATCTCGCTGCCGTCGGCGAGCGTCGCGGTGAACGCCATGCCGTTGGGATGACCGGGCAGGAAGCTCTTGTGGAACACAAGGTCGCGCGCCTCGTCGAAATCGATCGCGGTCGCGCCGCCGAGCGCCAGCCGGCGCCCGCCGCGAATACGCGCCAGGATTGCCGCCACCGCATCGGGATCGACGCCCTCGGGCGTCTCGCCCGCCAGGCCGAGCAGTACCGCGCCGTCGGTGCCGTGACCGCGCCCGGTCAGCGACAGCGATCCGTACAGATCGCAGCGCACCCGCACCGGCGCCGCGCCCTCCTCGACCAGCAGCTCCGCAAAGGCGCAGGCGGCGCGCATCGGCCCGACCGTATGCGAACTCGAAGGACCGATCCCGATCGTGAAGAGGTCGGCGACGCTGAGGGCGGGGGTGTCCATCGCCGCGCTATGCCCCGATGCAGGTCGCTTGGCGAGCGAGGCGTGGCGTTGCCCGGCGAGCCGGCGTAAGGAACCGCCATGTCCGAGCCCCAGCGCGATGCCGCGCGATCGACCGACGCCGCAACGATCGCCGCATCCCGTCGGCGCGGCCGGCTCAAGATCTTCCTCGGCGCCGCCCCCGGGGTCGGCAAGACCTTCGAGATGCTGTCCGACGGCGCCGAGCGGGTGCGCGCGGGCGGCGATGTCGTCGCGGCGCTGGCCGACACCCATGGCCGCCCGGAAACCCAGGCGCTGCTCGACCTGATCGAGGTGGTCCCGCGGCTGGGAGTCGATCTTCGCGGGCACCGGCTGGGCGAACTCGATCTCGACGCGGTGCTCGCACGCCGTCCGTCGCTGGCGCTGGTCGACGATCTTGCGCACGCCAATGCACCGGGCTGCCGGCACCCGCAGCGCTGGCAGGACGCGGTCGAGCTGCTCGATGCCGGCATCGACGTCTATGCGACGCTCAACATCCGGCATGTCGAGAGCCTCGCCGACATCGTCGCGGGCATCACCAGGGTTCCGGTCGACGAGACCGTGCCCGACAGCGTGATCGAGGCGGCCGAGATCGAGGTCGTCGACCTGCCGCCCGACGAGCTGATCCGCCGGCTCGAGGAAGGCAAGGTCCAGGTGCCGCCCGAGACCAGCCGCGTGCTCGGGCACTATTTCTCGAAGCCCGTGCTGTCGGCGCTGCGCGAGATGGTGCTGCGCCGTGCCGCGCTGTCGATCGACCGGCAGATGCTCGGCGATCCGGACGCCCGCGCGGTGCCCGGTACCTTCGCCGGAGGCGAGCGGGTGATGGTCGCGGTCAACGATCTGCCGGGCGCGGACGGTCTGGTGCGCGCGGGCAAGCGGCTGGCGGACGCGCTCCATGCGCCCTGGACCGCGATCTATATCCGCACGCCGCGAGCCGATGGCTTCACCGAGACGCAGAACCGCCGCGTGGCGGATGCGCTCCGGCTTGCCGCGACGCTCGGCGCGACGATCGCGACGGTGCCCGCCGAGCGTGTCACCGAGGGGCTGATCGCGCAGGTCGAGATGACGCGCGCGACCCAGCTGGTGATCGGCAAGTCACGGCGGAGCTGGTGGTTCGAGCTGCGTCACGGATCGGTGGTCACCACGATGCTGCGTGCCAGCGAGGGGCTGGCGGTCCATGTCCTGCCGGGCCAGACCGGTGGCCATCGGGCGCCGGGGCAGGCGCCGTCCAGGCCGGCCGCATCGGTGTGGGGCTCGCCGGGCGGCTACGGCGCGATCGTCGGGCTGATCGCCGTCACCACCCTGCTCGGCCGTCTGATCGAGCCGCTGATCGGGCTCAACGCGATCGACCTGATCTATCTGTTGCCGGTCATCGCCGCATCGAGCCTGTTCGGGTTGCGGCCGGGGCTGGTCACCGGGCTCGCCGCCGCGCTCGCCTATAATTTCTTCTTCCTCGCGCCGCTCTACACGCTGACGGTCGGCGATCCGCAGTCGTTCGTCTCGTTGTTCGTGCTGCTCGCCATCGCCGCCTTCACCAGCCGACTGACCGGGCGGCTCAAGACCCGCGCCACGCTTGGCCTCAAGAGCGCGCACGAGAATGCTGCGGTCGCCGCGTTCGCGCAGGTGCTGGCGCGCGTCTCGGACCGGCGCAGCACCGCCGCGGTGATCTGCGAGGAGGTGTCGCGGCTGCTCGACGTCGATGCGATGCTGCTCGTCGAGCGCGGCGGCGAGATGGACGTCGTCGCCACCTGTCCCGATGGGCTGACGCTCGGTCCGGTCGATGCGGCGGCGGCGGAATGGGCGTGGTCGCGCGGCGAGCAGGCGGGCGCGGGGACGGCGACGCTGAATGCCGCGGACTGGCTGTTCGTCCCGCTCAAGACCTCGCTCGGTACGCTCGCGGTGCTCGGCATGGCGCGCGAGAACGGGCGCGAGCCGGTGCCCGCCGACCGCGCGGTGCTGAGGTCGGCGCTGGTCGGGCAGGCGGCGCTGGCGCACGAGCGGCTGCATCTCGAGGACGACATGCGCGACGTCTCGGTGCTCAAGGAGCGCGACCGGCTGCGCATGGCGCTGATCTCCGCGCTCGGGCGCGATCTCGCCGCGCCGCTCGGCATCATGGCGCGCGCGATCGGCGAGGCGGCGATCGAGAACCCGGAGTCGCCGACGCTGGCGGGCGCGCGGCGCGAGGCGGACCGGCTGCAGCGCTTCCTCGGCGACCTCGTCGACATGGTCCGCGTCGAGACCGGCGAGCTCGCGCTGTCTCCCGAGCCCGTCGAACTGACCGACATGGTGAGCGAGGCCGCGCACGACATCCACGCCCAGCTGCGCGATGTCGCGATCGATCTGCGAATTCCCGCCAACCTGCCATGGGTGCAGGCCGACAAGCGACTGCTCCATCACATCCTGGTCAACCTGCTCGGCAATGCGGTGCAGGGCGGGGCGAACGGCGGCACGATCGTCGTCGAAGGGCGGCGGGTGCCCGAGGCGGTGCTGCTGACGGTGCGCGATGGCGGGGCGGGGATCGCGGCGGGCGGCGAGGCCACGGTGTTCGGCGATCTCACCGGCGACGCCGGCGAGAGCGCGGCCGGCGGTCTCGGGCTCGCGATGGTCAAGGGCTTCGCCGACGCGCTCGGGCTCGAGGTGACCGCGGCCCACCATCCGGACGGTGGCAGCGCGCTGACCCTGCGCTTTCCCGAGACGCTGGTAATGCCGGGCGGGATGGCGGCGCCGGTCGGCGACACCCTCGCCTGACCGTCGCACGGACGCGCGAATGATTCACGTTTCCACTCTAGGCTCGCGGGCATGAGCGAGATCGCCGTCTCCGCGACCGGGCTGGTCAAGCTGTTCGACGGCCGCCGGGTGGTCGACGGCATCGATCTCGAAGTCCCGGCGGGCAGCATCTACGGCGTGCTCGGCCCCAACGGCGCGGGCAAGACGACGACGCTCAGAATGCTGCTCGGCATCCTCGAGCCCGATGGCGGCGAGCGTTGCGTGCTCGGGATGCGCGACCCGCTGCGTGCCGCGCCGCGGATCGGCTATCTGCCCGAGGAGCGCGGCCTCTATCCGATGATGACTCCGCGCGAGGTGATCGCCTTCCTTGCGGCATTGCGTGGGCTGCCGCTCGCGGAGGGCCGCCGCCGCGCCGACGCGCTGCTCGCCGAC
>CAZZZX010000167.1:0-6550 GCA_964658585.1 uncultured Novosphingobium sp. | reverse complement strand
CCCAGTCGGTGAAGCGCGGCGTGTCGTCGACCTTCCAGGGCACGCCGCGCGCATTGAGGAACAGCCGCTCCATCTCGCGACGGTTGAACGGGCGCGACCCGAGGCGACCGAACACCGCGATCTGGCCGCCGGTCTCGTCGACCGCGCGATCGCGATCCAGCCCCTTGGAGAGCGCGCGCGCCGGCGAAGCGGTGTGCGCCCAGGCGATCAGCTCGGGTTTGGGCGCGGGGGAGAAGCCGTAGAAATTGGGCTGACTATCGGGCGACGTGAGCTGGATCACCTTGAGCCCGTTGCGACCGTCCGCGACATAGGCGAACAGCGAGGCGTTGGTCGAGCCGACGATGACGTCGGACGCATCGTTCATCTGCCCGTCGAAGTTGACCTTCTGGTAGATCCTGGGCCGCTCGGGATCGAGCACGTCGACGATCACCAGCCCGTCCTTGCCGGCCGCGACATAGGCATAGGTGCGCGCGACATAGAGCCGGCGGGCGTCCGCCAGCGGGACGATCGCGCCCGGCACCGGCACCGGCCTGGCGAGATTGGTGACGTCCATCACCTCGAGCCCGCGCGCGGTCGTCACCCAGAGATAGCGGAACTGGAGCGCGGTCGCGCGCGCGTCCTGCAACGGCACCTGCGCGGTCAGTCTGGGTCGCAGCGGGTCGGACAGATCGACCACCGCCAGACCGGCATCGGTGGTGATATAGGCGAAGTTGCCACCCAGCGTGACGTGACGCGCACCCTTGAGGACATTGCCCGGGTTCCAGGTCAGCGCGCGCTTGAGGAAATTGTTGCGCGGCTCGCCGTCCGCCATCGTGTCGACATTGACGAGGATCAGCCCCTCCACCGAATCCGTCACCACCGCATAGTGATAGATCGGAGCGAACGGCTGTTCCTGATTGAGCGCGCGCATCGTCGGCGTGTTGCGCTGGGGCGCGATGCCCTGATCGGTGGGCAATGCCATGCAGGTCGCGTTGGTGGTCGAGACGTGCGTGTCGTGGCCGAGCGGCGAGAAGGGCGCGCTCAGGATCTTCTCGGATGTGCCCTTGTTGGCGATCGAGGCCACGTCATAGACCTCGAACCCGCCCTTGCCCTGCGCGACGAACATATATTCGCCGCGCAGCTGGACGCAGCCCGCCGCCCCGCCCGTCGGGTGGGTGATGTTGCGGAACGCCTCGACCGGGTTGGTCTCGCCCGACACCTTCTTGTCGAAGACCGTGCCGCGATCCCAATCCTTGAGCTCGCGCTTGTTCTGCTCGACATGCAGGCGGTAGTAATCGGGATAGGCGTATTTCTGGAGATACGATCCGATCACCGCCTGCGGCTCGCCCCATTCGGTGACGCGCACCGCCTCGATGCCCTTTTCGAGCCCGACCCAGGCGTTCAGACCGACGAAATTGACGTAGTTCGTGCCGAGCAGCAGCAGCTGCGCCATGATCGCGTTGTTGTCGTTCGCCGCCGAGAGATGGCAGTCGGTGCAGGTCTTGGTCTCGGTGGTGCGCACCGTGTGCGGGAAGTGCGGCGCGAACGCCTGGCTCGAGAAGCCGATCGAGGAGATCGGCGGCTGCTGCACATAGATGCGCTCGCGGTTGATGTTCGTCGACGACAATACGAGCGCGGATGTCGAGCGCACCGGCGCGATCTCGTTGCCCTTCGTGGTCATGTGGATGCCGATCTGGAACATGTCGTCGCGCGCGACCTGCGGATTGTAGGTCGCGAAGTTGCGCGTCTCCTCGCCGTCATATTTGTGGCTGGTGGTCTTCCAGTTGGCCTCGATCGGCAGGTGACAGCCGCCGCACGAGGTCGTCCACGACAGATGGCAGGTGAAGCAGGCCATGCCGTCCGCCTTGTGCGCGCGCTGCGCCAGCGGCACGCCGGGGCCGAACTTGAACTGGCCGGTCTCGGCGCCGTCCATCCCCATCAGCTTGGCGCGCGCCGCCTTGACGTTGAAGTGCGCCGAGCTGCGATCGACCGATTCCCGGACCAGGCTGACCTTCCATTCGAGCTTGGGATCGACGATCGAGCGCTGGATCAGCACCTTCTCGCCATGCTCGTCGGTGCTCCACTCGAAGCGGCGCTGGCCGTCATTGTTGCGCAGCAGGCTGAGATCGGTGCCGCCGGGACGCGCCGCCGGTCCCGAGGTCTTGAGCGTCGGCATCGCGTCGGCGGTGCCGTGGCAATCCTTGCACGAGATCTCGATCGCGTTGGCGACCTCGCCATAGATCAGCCCGTTGCCATGGCTGTCCTGCGCGAAGTGGCAATCCGCGCACTGCATCCCCTTCTCGGCATGGATGTCCATCAGATGGACCGCCTTGCCCTTCTGCTGACCCACCGCCGCGAAGTCGGGCATCCCGGCCTTGCGGAACTTCCCCGGATCGTCGTTGGCGACGATGTGCGCCTTGTCGGTGCCCCAGGTCGCCATGTTGCCGCCGGCATCGAGCAGATTGCCGTTGCGATCACGCTTGTAGACCGAGCGGAAGTTCCAGCCATGACCGTGATAGTCGGCGAACTGGCCGTCCTTGGCCTTCGGGTTGACGTCGTCGTAGACGCGGCGGACGAAGCCCACGTCCGACCATTTGCCGCGCGCCGCCGCGGCCTCCGGGTTGCGCTCGTTGGTTTCGCGGACTTCGGCCGCGGTCGGGTATTTCTGCTTGGTCGGCCACATCAGCGGCGCGTCGGACTCATAGTCCCACATCGTGTAGCCGAGATACGAGTTCAGGAAGATGTTGGGCTGGTGCATGTGGCAGTTCATGCACTGCGCGGTCGGGATCGCACGCGTGAAGCTGTGCGTGATCGGGTGGCCGCTCTCCTTGACGTTGGGCGCCAGCGCGGGGTGGCCGTCTGGCAGCGCCGCCATCTTGTTGGCGATCGTCGGGTCGATCGTCTGCGTCTGCCCGTCGCGGCCCGCCGAGGCGTAGACCAGGCTGTGCTTGGGATCGCGATCGTTGGCGTAGACGACGTGACACGAGGCGCAGCCCGACTGGCGATAGTCGCCCGGCTGATCGTTGGTGCCCATCATCCAGGTGAACGGATCGTTGAGGCGCGTCTTGTGGATGTTGAGGATCGGGATCGCGACGCGCAGCCCGGTGCCGGGGCCGCGATTGGACTGTTTGAGGTCGGGTCGACCGGGTTCCTCGAGCCGCTGGATACTCCCGCTTTCGTTGGGCAGACCGATCTCGGCGAACTGAGTGCCGATGTCGCGCCCGCCGCGCTCGAATACGCGGAACACGTCGGACGGCGGCGTCACCTGCCAGGTCGGCAGCGGATACATCACCGGCAACGCGCCGCGCGCCGCCTGCGCGGCCGTGACGGTGCCCACCGGCGTGCCCGGCGAGACCAGCTTGGCGGGCTGGCCGTCGCGCGTGTACGCCTCACCGAAGATGTAGTTCTTGTACGGCACGATGCCGTTATTGTAGCCGGCGCCGCCGAACAGCATCGCGCCCGTCGCCATCAGCGATCGCTCCGCCGCCTCGATGATCTCGATATGGCAGGCGCCGCATGCCTCCCTCGCCACCCGATAGTCGGACGGATTGACGAAGCGGATATATTGCAGCGCCTCCTTGTTGAGCAGCGTGTAGGTGCGCTTGGGATTGGCAGAAGACGGCCAGTTCCAAGCCGCGGGGTAACGCGGCAGCACGTGCGCCTTGTCACGCGCCTCGGTATAGGCGGCGTCGCCTTCCTTGAGACCGGCCGCGAGCGTGACGTTCGCGTCGCCGCCATGGCAGTCGGCGCAGCCCAGCACCACGGTCTGGCCGGGATGCATCGACGGTGCATCGCTCGCGGTATGACAGCTCATGCAGCCCTTGCTCGCCGCCGCCGCGCGCTCGGGCGTTTCGCCCTGTGCAGCGGCGGGCGCGTACATGTAATGCCGCGCGACCGGCTTCTCGCCATAGCCCTCGCCGGTGGCATCGCTCGCGACCAGCATCCCGAGCATCACGCTCAGCAGCAGCATGACGAGGCGCAACGGGCGCATCAGAACGCCACGATCGCGTTGGCGAGCACCGAGTAGTAGAATCTACTCTGGCTGGTCTGGTCGAACAGGTCGCGGAAGCCGGCACCGGCCTGGAGGATCGCGCCCGACAGGCGGAAGACGATGTTCTGGGTCATCCTGGGTCGCCATATCGTCGCGGCCGAATAATCCCAGCCGATCGATTTGGGGATCGATCCCTCGACGCGCAGCGCCTGCAGGGTCTGGGTGTGCGCGAACCACAGATGGTTGACGTTGCCCGAGAGCCGGAAGGTCGGGGTGATGTCGAAATCGGCGCCGCCGCCGAGCAGCATCGTGCCCGGATTGTTGAAGTTCGACTGGCCCTCCTCCTTGGAGGAGCGCAGATCGTTGAGGATGCCGTTGCGCTGGCTGAGATTGATGACGCGCCCACCGCCCGCGAACGGCACCGACTGGCGGATATAGTAGCTGGTGTCCGCACCCGCGAAGACCGGATTCTCGAAGATCGCGTCGAAGCCGGTTTCCTTGTTGTCGTACGGCTTCTTGTCGCCGCTGGCATAGAGCGCCGACAGTCGGAAGCGTGCCCAGTCGACGTCGTAGCTGGGTTCGGCCGCGAAGAAGAACGCCTGGATCCTGGCCGGCTGGTCCGTGAAGATCGAATTGCGGTCCTGACCGAAGGCGCCATAGGCCGAGACCGTCAGGTTGATGCGGTTGAAGTGCCCGTCGCCGTTATAGCCGATATAGCTGACGTCGAAATCGCGCCCGCGATCGTCGCCGATCAGCGCGGGCCGCTCGGGGAAGCCGTTCTTGTCGATGTGGATGTCGTTCTTCTCGCGATCGAACTCGTGCGCGAACAGCACCTGGCTGGTGAAGCCGGGCACCGGGAAATCCTGGCGGTAGACGTTGGCGAACAGCAGATAGTCGTGCCGCAGCGCCTGGGTCACGTCGTTGAGGCCCGAGTTGGTGTCCTTCTCCAGCCGCCAGAAGCCGGCGAGGTTATACTGGAAACGATTGTCGTCGCGATCGCCGAACAGCCGCACGCCGAGTTGGTTGTCGTTGAACAGGAAGCCACGGAAATCGGCCTGAAAGCCCTGGATGCCGACGCGGATCGAATCGAAGTCGTAGCGGTCCGACGTGTTGCGGATGTGATAGTCGACAAAGGCTTCCTGCACGCCCAGGAAATCGCTGTAGCGATGGCTCGGCGCCGTCGGGCGCACGTCGAGGATGCGCTTCTCGTTCACGTCGACATAGGTCTGATTGAAGGCGAGCGTGATCTTGTATTCGATCTCGGGCGGCTTGAACGCGGTCGAGCCCTTGAAGAGATCGGCGCCGACGATGAAGGTCTGCGACAGGACCAGGCTCGACGCCTTGCCGAACACGTCGAGGCTGCCCGGGCGCTCCGTGGTCTGCACACCGACCGGGGTCGGGAAGGAGCGCGGCTCGGCGACCGTGTCCGAGATGCCCTCGAGCGAGAGGAACCAGTCGTCGCCCTTGAGGATGTGGAACGGGACGTGGTCGGGATTGATCGGCCGATCGCCCTTGAGCGGATTCTGGTGATAGGGGTCGAACTTCGAGTGGCACAGCGCACCGACCGCGCGGAAGGTGTCGCGCTGCGGGCAGAGCGTGGTGACGAGACGGTAACGGTCCGGGATCGGCACGTCGACGGTCGGGAAATCGTCGATCGACGGTGCGCGGACCGCGCCCGGATTGACCTGGACGACCTTGTCGTCGAGCGCGGCGCCCGGCACGCCGGGGCGCCGCCGGCCCGGCGTCAGCGCCTCGTCGAGGCTGTCGGGCGCGGCGGCCTGCGGCTCCAGCACTGACGTCAGCGACGACGACACAGCAGGCGCAGGCGGCGCGGGCACGAGCTCGGCCTGTGGCGGCGGCGCCGGAACGTCCGAATTGCCAGGGCGACGTGCCTCGCCATTGGCGGCGTCGATCGTCGCCTGATCCGGGGCGGCGGACGGCGATGCGGCGTCGGTCTGCGGCGCTGCGGGCGTCGTCGCCTCGGCCTGGGGATCGTCCGCGATCGGACGCGCGGACGCAGGTGCCGCGACGAACAGCGATGCGGTTCCCACCGCGATCGCCGCCAGTGCTGTCTGCCCGCGGTCCATCGCTACTTCCCGTCACACACATTCTGTTCGGACGTGTCGACGAACGGTGCGATCGGGCAGCCGACATAGCGCAGCCGTACGCCCTGGATGACGAGCTGGTCCGATCGGATCGCGGTCGGCGCCTCGTTGATCGTGCCGGTCTGGAGGCCGGCATTGTAGAGACCGAGGAAGGAGATCATGTCGTCCTGGTCGATACCATCGCCCGACACGCCGATCCCGCCGACGAGCTGGCCGCCGCGATAGATCGGCACCGATCCGGGGAAGATCTGGATGCCGTTCTGCAACCGGTTCTGACCCGGCGCGGACGCCGGCAGCGCGGTGCAGCGCTGCGGCGTGTCGGGGACGCCCGAGATCACGAACGAGGCCGAGCGCAGCACGTCGGGCGCGATCAGCGCCGACTGCAGCCCGGTCGAGAAGGGATTGAATTCGGTGATCGGCCGGCTGAACGGACCATTGGGGGTGCCGACCTGGCCATCGGGAAAGAAGGGTCGCG
>CAZZZX010000166.1:0-6560 GCA_964658585.1 uncultured Novosphingobium sp. | reverse complement strand
GATGCACGGCGCGACGATCCTCGCGGTCGGCCGCTATGGCGGCGAGCGCGAGATCGAGCAGATCACCGATCGCGGTACCGCCGCCGAGCGTGCGGCCCTGTTCTGGCGCTGGACGATGGGGTTCAACGCGACGATGGAATCGATCCATCGCTGGGCCTGGTGGTTCGCGGTGCTGACCCCGCTGACCGGCGGCATCGGCATTCTGCTGACCGGCACCGTCGTCGACAACTGGTATCTCTGGGCGGTGCTGCATCATTATGCGCCGGGGTACCCAAGTACCGGCGTTATCGATCCTGCCACCCTTCCGGGAGCGCCCCAATGACCGCGCGGCTTCTCAGGCTCGCCACGATGACGGTTGCCGGCGCCGGACTGGCGATGCTTGGCGGCTGCGAGATCGGCCACAAGCAGACCACGCAGACCGGGTATCGTGGCGCCGGGCTGGATCAGATCGTCGATCTCAAACATCTCGCCAAGGCGAGCGCGATCCCCGCCGCACCCTATCCCCTTCCGCCCGACGGCGGCCCGACGGCGGGACAGAGCTACCAGAACCTGAAGGTGCTGGGCGGGGTGAGCAAGGAACGCTTCGATCATCTGATGGCGGAGATAAGCCAATGGGTGGCGCCGCCCGCAGAGGGCTGCAATTACTGCCACAACCCCGAAAACATGGCGTCCGACGAAAAATATACCAAGGTCGTGGCGCGGCGGATGCTTCAGATGACGCAGGCGATCAACTCGCGCTGGTCGAGCCATGTCAAGCAGACCGGCGTCACCTGCTATACCTGCCACCGCGGCAATGCGGTGCCGGTGAACAAATGGGCGCTGGCCGAAGGCACTCCGGATCCGGACACGATCCTGGGCAACAAGCATGGGCAGAATACGCCCGATGCCAATGTCGGATACGCTTCGCTGCCCTATGATCCGTTCGCCGAGTATCTGAACGGCCGGAAACAGATCCGCGTAGCGGGCAGCAGCGCCTTCCCGTCACCCGACCATACGGTGTCGGTCAAGGATGCCGAGAAGACCTATGGCCTGATGATGCACATCAGTTCGGCGCTGGGGGTGAACTGTACCTACTGCCACAATACGCAGTCGTTCCGTGCCTGGAATCTGAGCCGGGCGCAGCGCGGCACCGCCTATTACGGCATCCGCATGGTTCGCGACATCAACGGCCAATATATCTCGTCGCTGCAGTCGGTCTTCCCCGCGTACCGCAAGGGACCGCACGGCGATGTCTACAAGGTCAATTGCACCACCTGTCATCAAGGCGTGTCGAAGCCGCTTGGCGGCGTCAGCATGATCGCGCAGGCACCGGCGCTCAAGGGACCGTCGATGCCCACCGCGACGGCCGAGGGCGGGCCGGGCGGTGCGGTCGCGGTGCCGGCGGCGTTCAACGCTCCGCAGGCCATGACCAGCACCAAATGACGCGGGCCCGCGCCGCCGCGACCGGTGGCGCGGGCATCCGTACGCGATCTCGCCGCCACGCATGATCGTCCGGGACCATCCCCTTCGCGCCGCCCTGTCGGAGGAGATGCACGTCCGGCGCCTGCCGCGGCTGGCGTCCCCCTGCCGCATGATGCAGATCGTCACCGTGATGGGGGAGGCGAACACCGATTTCGCGCGAGCGCATATCGAGACGCTGATGGCCGACGCGGTGGTCGTGGTGCCGCTCTCCGCCAAATATGGCGTTCTTGCGATCGACGGCATCACGCTGGTCTGGGAGCGCCACACCGAATTCGCCACTTACACGCTGCTGCGGCCCGGCCGGACGGCGCAGCCGTTCGATCCGCTCGATTTCGATCCGGTCCGCCAACGTGTCTATTCGGGAATGCCGGGCGAGATCATCCGTTCGACCCAGATCGCGCTCGTGTCGGACGACGACCCGGATCCCGCGCTCGCCGATCCGACGAGTTGGTTCGCGGACGAGGCGACGATCGTCTGCGACGTGGCCGATGGCCTCGCGCGGATCGTCTCCGACTTTCGGCTCAATGCGGACGGCTATGGCCGGTTGCTCGTACGCGATCGCGGCCTGGAACGCGACGAGGCCGCGCAGATCGTGCTGCGGCTCCAGGAACTCGGCAATTATCGCAACATGGCGTTGCTGGGCCTGCCACTCGCGCAGCGGCTGACGCCTGCCGTGACCGGGCTGGAGGCCCGCCTCGCCGAGCTTACCCAGGCGGTGTCGGAGCGGCTCTCGCAAGACGAGCAGCTGCTCGACGAACTGACCTTCCTGTCCGCCGAACTCGCCCGGCTGGTCGCCGAGACGCGCTACCGGATGAGCGCGACGCGCGCCTATGCGCAACTCAGCGTGGATCGTCTCGCCAGCCTCAGGATCGGCGCGGTTCGGGGCTATCAGACGCTCGACGACTTCACCGAGCGGCGCCTGATGCCCGCGGTGCGGACCTGCAATTCCTTCGCGGCGCGGCTCGAGGATCTGTCGCAGCGCGCCGCCTGGACCAGCGAATTGCTGCGGACGCGGATCGACATCGCGCTCGCGCGGCAGAATCGCGATCTGCTGGCGTCGATGGATCGCCGCACCCATCTCCAGCTCCGCCTCCAGCAGACCGTCGAAGGGCTTTCTGTCGTCGCCATCAGCTATTATCTGGTCGCGCTGATCGGCTATCTGCTCGGGCTGGTGACGATCGTTCGCCACGAGGTCGCGATGGCGATTGCGGTTCCCGTCGTGCTCGTGAGCGTCACGCTAGGGCTGCGCTGGGCACGCCGCCATGTGATGGAGTAGCCGAAGACATTTGGAACCGCGGCCGATCCCGCGAATTTCCTCTGAATGCTCCGTCTTCTTTTCCCGCGTCGCGTCAGCCAGTGGCTCGGCCCCCTATTCGTCGCCGGCGCCGCGGCCGCGCTGATCGCGGTCATCGTCGTCACGACCGGCATCGTCGATCTGTCGGCAGCCAAGCCGCATCCTGAAGGCTGGGCGCGATTCCTCCATTACACCTTCGACCGCTCGACCGCCTATCATGCCGATGCGGTTCCGCCGGCGGACCTCAACAGTCTGCTGCATGTCGCGGCGGGAGCGGCCTATTACGGCCAGGTCTGCGCGCGTTGCCATGGTGGGCCGGGCTTCGGCCAGAACCCGGTCGTGCTGTCGATGCACCCCCGACCGCAATATCTGACGACCGATCTGCCGATCGCCAAGTTCACCGCGCCCGAGCTGTTTCGGATCGTCAAGGCCGGCGTCAAATACAGCGCGATGCCGTCCTGGCCGGCGGATCGCCGCGACGACGAGATCTGGCACCTCGTCGCCTTTCTGCGCGCCATGCCGAAGATGTCGCCGGAAACCTTCCAGAAGCTTGCGGTCGTCACGCACGGCCAGGGCGCGACGATCGCACCGTTCGGCGGGCCCGCGGTCCTACGCGCCTATGCCTTGCGCAATGACGACGAGCCGCCCGTCGCGAGCTATAACTACCGCGCGCCGGTATACGGCTTTTCCGGCTATGCGCTCGGCGCCGATCCGGTAGCGACCTGCACGCGATGCCATGGCGCGGACGGCGCAGGCGGCGGCGCGTTTCCGAACCTGACGATACAGACGCGCGACTATCTGGCGCGGACGCTCGCCGCCTATGCCGCAGGCCAGCGTCGCAGCGGCTATATGCAGATGGTTGCGACAGAACTGTCGCCCGCGCAGATCGGCGCGCTCGCGGATCACTATGCGGCGCTCCCCCGCCGTGCGACCGAGCCGGCGACCGGGACCGTCCCGCCGGAAGGGCAGCGGCTCGCGCTGGTCGGTCTGCCGAAGGCGGGACTTGCGCCGTGCGCATCGTGTCACGGCGTCACCCGCGATGCCGCGAAGGCGTATCCGCTGCTCGAAGGCCAGGCGCGCTGGTACCTCGCCAATCAGATGCGCGTCTTCCGCAGCGGTGGACGGGGCAGCATGGTCGGCGACAAGACTCCCGATCCCATGGTGGTGATCGCGAGGAAGCTCACCGATGCGCAGATCGACGCGGTCGCGACCTATTATGCCGCGCAGCCGCCCTCGCGCGTGCAGAGCTTCGCCGCGGTGAAGCACGCTCCGTGAGCCGGCCCGACGCCGGATCCGCCAAAGGCGACGGAAAGGACGATCTCGATCAGGATCTGCCCCCCGATTTCAGCGACTCCGAACGCGAGGCGATCGAGAAACGGCGGTCGCCGCCCGCGCGGATCGTCCATGAGGTCATCCGTCAGCAGGGCATCGAGGAGCTGGAGCGGCCGGCGGCATCGCTGCTCTGGTCGGGCGTCGCAGCGGGGGTGGTCATCTGGCTGTCGCTGATCGCGCAGGCTGTTCTGATGCTGCGGCTGCCCGATTCGCCCTGGAAGCCAGTGATCGCAGCGTTCGGCTACAGCGTCGGCTTCGTCGTCGTCATCCTCGGCCGGCTGCAATTGTTCACCGAGAGTACGATCGTCGCGGTCCTGCCGCTGGCGAGCAATCTGAGATGGGTGAATCTCTGGCGGACGCTGCGCCTATGGGCGCTCGTTTTCGCCGCGAACATGGCGGGCACGCTCGCGGTGGCGATCCTGCTGCCGCATAGCGGACTGGTCAGCGGCGATCAGCTCGGCGCGATGATCGACGTTTCGCGCCATCTGAAGGAGATGAGCCCAGGTCAGGCGTTTGCGCGCGGCGTCCCGGCGGGCTTCATCCTGGCGACGATCGCCTGGTTGATGCCCAACGCGCGCGGCCAGGAGATCTGGGTCGTCACGCTGCTCACCTACATCATCTCGCTGGCGAGTTTCAGCCACGTCATCGCCGGCTCGGCCGAAGCCTGGCTGCTGGCGACCACCGGCGAAGCCAGCTTCGGCTTCGCGCTATTCGGCTTCATCCTGCCGGCGCTCGCGGGCAATATCATCGGCGGTACCGGCCTGTTCGCGGTGCTCGCCCACGCCCAGGTGCGCTCGGAGCTGTAGGTTTCGGGCCTCAGGCCGCCATCGCGCGCCGGGCGAGCTCGCACTGCGACCAGATCTCGCTGAGCGCGGTGACCAGCCGGTCGATATCGGCGTCGGTATGGACCGGCGAGGGCGTCAGCCGCAGCCGTTCGGTGCCGACGGGCACGGTCGGATAGTTGATCGGCTGCACGTAGATGCCGTGATGCTCGAGCAGCCAGTCGCTGATCCGCCGGCACTTGTGCGCGTCGCCGACCATGATCGGGATGATGTGGCTGGGGTTGTCGATCGTCGGGATGCCGATCGCATCGAGCCGGCGGCGGACCTGCGCGACGCGATCGCGGTGGCGCGCGCGCTCCATCTGACTGACCTTGAGGTGACGGATGCTGGCCGCCGCGCCGGCGGCGAGCGCGGGCGGCAAGGCAGTCGTGAAGATGAAACCGCTGGCGAAGCTGCGGATGAAATCGCAGAGCGCCGCGGACGCGGCGATATAGCCGCCCATCACGCCGAACGCCTTGCCCAGCGTGCCCTCGATTACCGTCACGCGATCCATCAGCCCCTCGCGCTCGGCGACGCCGCCGCCGCGCGCGCCGTAGAGCTAGGACATCGCACCGTGGCGCTCGCAGACCTCCAGTATCTCGGCGATCGGCGCGATGTCGCCATCCATCGAATAGACGCTCTCGAAGGCGACCAGTTTGGGCCGATCGGGATCGAGCAGCGACAGCCGGCAATCGAGATCCTCGGGCGAGTTGTGGTCGAACTTCTGCACTTCGGCACGGCTGTGGCGGATGCCCTCGATCATCGAGGCATGGTTGAGTGCATCGGAGAGGATGACGCAGCCGGGAATGCGCGCGCCGAGCGTGCCCAGCGCCGCCCAGTTCGAGACATAGCCCGAGGTGAACAGCAGCGCGGATTCCTTGCCGTGGAGATCGGCGAGTTCGGCTTCGAGCAGCACATGGCTGTGCGTCGTGCCCGAGATGTTGCGCGTACCGCCCGCGCCCGCGCCGCAGCGATCGAGCGTGTCGTGCATCGCGGCGAGCACCTTGGGATGCTGGCCCATGCCGAGATAGTCGTTCGAGCACCACACCGTCACCGGGCGGCGGCCCTCCTCGGTGAATTGTTCGGCAGACGGGAAGGCGCCCGCCTTGCGTTCGAGTTCGGCGAAGATGCGGTAGCGGCCGTCATTCTTGAGCATGGCCAGTTCGGACTCGAAAAACGCGTCGTAGTTCATACGATCTCCCCTATCTGCGGATCGATGATGGCGGCTTTTGCCGTCCTGGTTGGCGATGAAGAGGCCCAGCGCCACAGCTTGGCGTCGCGCAGCGGCAGGACCAGGAACAGGTGCTCGATCACGCCCAGCACGGCGAGGCCGGCGAGCAGCGTCGCGCTCGCCGAGGCGCCGCTGTCGGCAGGGGCCCGTTCCGCCGCCGTCCACGCCGTGGCGGCGATGCCGCTGCCGAACAAGATCGAGACCGGGAACAGCGGGTTGCAGCGCTCTTTCCGGAAATAGCTCTTGAGATAGGCGAGATGCTCTGGAAACACCTCGTCGCTGAGATTGGGCACGCCGAAGAACAGATTGAACTTGGCGGACAGCCGCAACACGAAGAGCAGCAGGAAGGTGAGCGGCGCGGCCTGGTTGGGCGCGCCCCAGGTCAGCGCGAACAGCAGGATCGCGGTCGCGGCGATCGCCA
>CAZZZX010000165.1:0-6571 GCA_964658585.1 uncultured Novosphingobium sp. | reverse complement strand
CTGCTGGTCGTCCGCGGCCGCGACGACGAGGTACGCGTGCTGTCCGCGGTGTGCCGCCATCGCGGTCACCTGCTCGGCGAGGGAAGCGGCAATGCGCGCAGCTTCACCTGCCCGTTCCACGCCTGGACTTACGATCTCGAAGGCACGCTGACCAGCGCGCCCGAGATGGACGGCACGCTGCCGTTCGAGGAGCTCAAGCGCACCGCCTGCCTGCCGCGCTTTCGCCACGAGATCTGGAACGGCTTCATCTTCGTCAACATGGACGGCAAGGCCGCGCCGCTTGCGCCTCGCCTCAAGGGGCTGACCGCGCTGCTCGCCAACCACCGGATGGGCGAGCTCGCCGCGATCGGTACGGTCGACTGGGCGGGCAATCCCTGGAATTGGAAGTTCATGCAGGAGAACGCGCTCGAGCCCTATCACACGCATTATCTGCACGCCGGCATCCACGATTTCGCGCCGTCGAGCAACGTCCGCTTCACCGAGTGGGACGACAGCGACGACGCGGCGATCTACCGCGAGGTCGGCTTCACGCATCTCGACGGCGGCTTCAACGTCTCGCAGCGCGCGCTTTTCCCGCCGATCCCGACGCTGACCGAGGCCGAGCGCAGCCGCGTCGTGTTCGCCGCGGTGATGCCCAACCTGTTCATCGGCGCGCAGGGCGACGTCGTCTTCTACTTTGTCATTTTGCCGCAGTCTGCCGGCGACATCACGCTGCGCGTCGGACTGCTGACGACCTACGACAATCTCGCGCTGCCGACCGCGGACGCACTGCTCAAGGGCACGCTCGACGGCATCGGCATCTTCAACGAGCAGGATGTCGTCGCCAACATCTCGACCGCCAAGGGTATGCGCTCACGGATCGCGCCGCGCAGCCGCTGGGCGCCCGCGGAAAAGACGCTGGTGCAGATCAACGCCTGGTTGATCCGCCGCTACAAGGCCTATGCGGCAAGCCTGACGTCCTATGCCGAGGCGGCGGAATGAGCACGACGATCGATATTGGCTTCGATCCGGCCGAACTGCTCGCCGAGGTCCGCGCACTGCGCCGCGAGGTCGGGGTGCTGCGCGCCGAGGCCGACATCGCCGATCTGATCGTCACCTATGCGCGCGCCTGCGACGTCGGCAACGATCCGGTCCGGCTGCGGCCGCTGTTCACAGACGACGCGACCTGGACCTGCAAGGGCTTCGGCACCTTCGTCGGCGGCGACGGCTGCGCGCTCGGGCTGAAAGCGGTCGCCGGAGAGAAGATATGGTGGTCGCTCCACAACATGATTTCGCCGCAGATCGAATTCGATCCGTCCGGCGAGGAAGCGACCGTGTTCTGGTATCTATGGGAGGCGGCGACGCTGCCCAACGAACATAGCAACGAGGCCGAGGCCTATTGGATCGGCGGCACCTACGATGTCCGCGTTCGCCGCGACGGCGGCCGCTGGAAATTCTCGAAGGTCGAACTCAAGCTCAACATGGCCACCCCGTTTTCGGAAGGGTGGGTCAAGAAGCGCTGGCCGGACGGGACGCGCAAGCAACCCTATTTCCTGGATCTGAAAGCGGGCGAGACCTATTACTGGTGCAGATGCGGCAAGGCGGAGAACGTGCTCGTCGATCCGGCAACGCATGTCTGCGGCACGTCCCCGCCGACGCCTTTCAGCGTTGCGGAGACGGGGATGCATCCGATCTGCGGATGCCGCTATTCAAAGACCAAGCCGCTGTGCGACGGCGCGCACCTCAATCTCAAATATGATTGGAGCCTGCTCGGCAAGACCGGTCCCGAGGGATAGCCACGACGCGCGCTCGCCCGCTCTTCCAATTGCGGCGCGCATCATCGATATGCCGTGTCAACTATCGCGCAAATCATCGGGCCGCCGGCATCGCGCCGGCTGTCGGACGGGAGGAAGATATGTCGACACGCAAGCGCGCTGCCGCACAGGAGCTGCGCGCGGATCTCGGTGCCGCCCGGTCGCTGCTGCAGCATTCCCATCTCGCGCCGACCTCGGCGGAGGATAGTTTCGTCGAGTTCGAGTTCGCGCTGCATCATATCACGGAGGCGTTCGCGCGCTGGTCCTCGGCGCTGCACGAATATGTCAGCGGCGAGCTGCTGCCCGTCCACGACGTCTCTGTCCTGCAGACCATCCGGATGAACGAGCGGGCGAAGAGCGCGGCCGAGATCGGCAAGTTCCTCAACCGCGACGACGGATCGAACATTCTCTATGCCCTGCGCAAGCTCGACAAGGCAGGGCTGATCCGCAAGAGCGGCGGCCCGTCGCGCCAGACCACCTATCAGGTTACAGAACGCGGCCGCGAACTGACCGATCGCTATGCGGCGCTGCGCAAGGAGATACTGCTCGATTCGATCGGCGGCTTGTCGGGCTCGGCCGAAGAACTGGCGCGGCTGACGGCGGGGATCTGGCAGGTGTCGGGACTGTACGAGCAGGCGGCGCGGAAGATGTCGATGATGCAGATGCTGCAGCCCGAGGCCGAGCGCGAGCTCGCCAAGGCGGTATCCGCCCCTCGGCGCGGGCGTCCGAAAGTGGCGGCGCTGTGATCGATCGGGCCATCGAACTTTAGGGCCGCCGCCGCCTTGATCGGCGCGTTGTCGACATACTGGCCTGCTGTGCTCGGCACGGATCGACATTCGGTCCCTCCAGCCCCGCCGGCGCGCGGCGCGGTTGGCCGTGATAAGCAACAGGACCGGTGGGCATCGTTCACGACCCGACGCTCGCGCAGACCGGGAGATTGTCTCGCGATCCCGTGGCGCGCTGGCGGGCGACATCCTCGCCAACGGACTGCGCACCACCGTGGACGTCAGGGATCATCCGATGTTCGTCGAGATCGGGGATTCGCCGGCGGAGGGCGGGCAGGGGAACTGCCGCGGCGCACGCTCGCGCTGCCTGACTGGAACGTGTTTGCGCTGATTTGCGGCGAGATCAACGTCATCGAAGGTCGCACCGAGCCGCGCTATGTGTCGGCCGCGGCTGAATCCGCGGGCACGCTCGACGCGAAGCGAAAGCTGCTTGCTCGCCAAGCCGACGACGAGCGCAACCGCGTCTATGTTTCATGTTACAACCGGGAAGTTTGCGGCGACGAAAAAACGGGCCGCACGCAAAGCGTCACCCCGACGCCGCACACCGTCTATGCCGCCGGTGAGCAATCTGAGGGGGAGCAGTTCGCTGACGGGAGCTTCGGTTTCGTCTACCGGCACTGGTCGCGCGATCTCTGGGATTCGCCACGGGACCGGGTGACCGGCTCTCACCTCGAGTTCGCCGAAGGCCACCGCAGTTCGCTAGCAGCCGTAACAAATCGAGGGGAACAGACGGGGGAGGCGGCTGTCGCCTGTAGGCTAGATTCCTGCTGAAACGATCAGCTAGCCAAGATGTATGGCTCCCCGGGTAGGATTCGAACCTACGACCGCTCGATTAACAGTCGAGAGCTCTACCGCTGAGCTACCGAGGAACGCCGTTCGGCTGGCGGCCCTATGCAACACGAGTCCGGCGCTGGCAACCCTCTTCGGGGCGATCGCGGCCATGCCTCTAGACCATGAACTGCTCCATGGTGATGCGGTCGTCGAGCGCGTGCTCGGGGTCGAACAACAGCGTCAGCGCGATCGAGCGGTCGATGCCGACACGGACCACCGAGACGTCGCGGATCTCGCGCTGGTCGGCGACCGCGGAGACCGGACGCTTGACCGGATCGAGCACGCGGAAGGTGATCTGCGCGCTCTCGGGCAGGATCGCGCCGCGCCACCGCCGCGGCCGGAACGGGCTGATCGGGGTGAGCGCGACAAGCCCCGCGCCGAGCGGCAGGATCGGGCCCTGCGCGGAGAAGTTGTACGCGGTCGATCCCGCCGCGGTGGCGGCGAGCACGCCGTCGCAGACCAGCTCCGGCAGCACCACGCGGCCATCGACCGAGACCTCGATCCAGGCGGTCTGGCGGGTCTCGCGCAGCAGCGACACTTCGTTGATCGCGGCGCAGACGAAGGTCTCGCCGTCCACCGTCTCGGCATCCATGCGCAGCGGCGTGACCGAAAAACCGCGCGCGCGGCGGAGGCGGTCGTCGAGCGCGGGCAGGCGCCATTCGTTCATCAGGAAGCCGACGGTGCCGAGGTTCATGCCGAACACCGGGCGGATCGCGTGGCGGTCGAGCATCGCGTGGAGCGTCTGGAGCATGAAGCCGTCGCCGCCGAGCGCGACCATGATGTCGGCCTCCTCGACGCCGACAAATTCGTAGCGCGCGCGCAGTTCGGCCGCAGCCTCCTGCGCCGCGGCGACGGGCGAGGCGCTGAGCGCCAGCCGCGGTTCCTCGCGCCGCGTGTCGCGGCCCCGCGGAGGGCTCATCCGCCGGTTGCGCTCATGTGGCGCGCGACCGCGGGCGCCGCGCCGCGCACGGCGATGCGGAAATCGTGCGCGCGCGGCTTGGCGGCGAGCGCGGCGTCGATCGCCGCGCCGAGCGCATCGCGACCGCCGTCGCGATAGGCGGCCCTCAGATCGACGCTGTCGTCATGACCGAGGCACATCGCGAGCAGGCCCGACGCGGTCAGCCGCATCCGGTTGCAGCCCTCGCAGAAATTGTCGGTCATCGGCGTGATGAAGCCGAGCCTCGTGCCGGTATCCTCGACCCGAAGATACCGTGCCGGGCCGCCGGTGCGATAGGCGGCGGGGATCAGCACGAACTCGGCTGCGAGCGCGCGACGCACGCCGTCGAGCGGCAGATAGCGATCGGTGCGATCCTCCTCGACCGCGCCGAGCGGCATCGTCTCGATCAGGGTGAGGTCGTGCCCCTCGGCGATGCACCAGCGCAGCATCGCGGCGATCTCGTCCTCGTTGACGCCGCGCAGCGCGACCATGTTGATCTTGACCGAGATGCCGGCGTCGCGTGCCGCCGCGATGCCGGCGAGCACCTTGCCGAGATCGCCGGTGCGGGTGATCGCGCGGAAACGCCCGGCATCGAGCGTGTCGAGGCTGACGTTGATCCGGCGGATACCGGCCTCGCGCAGGGGCACGGCATGATCGGCGAGCCGGGTCCCGTTGGTGGTGAGCGTCAGCTCGTCGAGCGCGCCGGTCGACAGGTGCCGGCCGATCGTCCGCGCCAGACCGTCGATCCCGCGGCGACCCAGCGGCTCGCCGCCGGTCAGCCTGATCCGGCGCACGCCGCGCGCGACGAAGGTGTCGGCGATCGCGGCGAGCTCGTCGAGCGTGAGCAGGTCGGTGCGCGGCAGGAAGGTCATCGTCTCGGCCATGCAGTAGCGGCAGCGCAGATCGCAGCGATCGGTGACCGACAGACGCAGATAGCTGATGCGGCGCCCGAAGCCGTCGACGAGCGTGTTCGGAGACGAAGCGGCCGACTGCATGGCGAACAGCTAGGCGTGCGATGGCGGGAGGGCAAGATGCGGGCGTCCGCCGTCGTCCGGGCGTCGGCATGGCTCGGCGCACCGCGCCGGGACAGCGCACGACGTTTAGCCGATTGTGCACCCCGTCGCGCTCGGCCAAGGCTCGGTCGGGCTGCGCCGGCACGGACGCGCACGAGCCGGGAGGATATCATCAGCGAACTTCCGCCGGCCGGGTCGGCGCCCCTCTTCCTGCTGTCCTTCCGCCAGCGCGACGAACTGGCGCGGATGGCGGGGCGCGCGGGCTGGTCCGCGGTCGCCGCCCGGCGCATCGAGGGCGTCGAGCGGCGCTTCCTCGCTTCGGGCGCGACGGTGGCGCTGGTCGATGCGCGCGACGCGCTGCCCGAGGGGCTGGACGCGGTCCGCGCGCTGGCCGATGCGGCGCAGGCCAACGGCGCTGCGCTGGTCGTGCTGCTCGGCCGGCGCGAGGCGTCGGCGGTGGCGGCGGCCTATGAGGCGGGTGCCACGCATTATCTGGCGGCACCGTTCGCCGAGGGCGAACTCGCCCAGACGCTGCGCTTCGCGGCACGTCATGCCGAGCGGATGGCGGGTGGCCATAATGCTGCCGAGGGACGTGCGCGGATGGTCGCGGACGAGGCGTTCGCGTGGCGCTGGTCGCCGCGCCAGCCGCAGTGGATCCGGCTCAGCCCGGCGCTGGCGCGGCTGGCGGGCTTTCCGGAGGCCGCGCACGAGATCGGCCGGGGCGAGGCGCGGCACCTGCTCGGCCGGCTCGGGATGCGCGCCGCGATCGGGGCGATCGCGCGACTCGACTCGGGCGACGCCGCCTCGTTCGCGCACAACGGGCCGGACGGGCGGCGGGTCGCGCATCATCTCGGGCGCGATGCCGAGGGCCGCGTGCGCGGCCATGTCGAACCGCTCGACGGCACCCGGCCGGGGTTCGCCGACGCGCCGCGCGATCCGCTGACCGGGCTCGAGGACGGGCATGGCGCGCGACGCTGGATCGAGGCGCGGCTGATGCCGGAAGGTGCCGCGTCGCCCGTGCTGCTGGTGCTCGGTCTGAGTCGGTTCGACATGGTCAACGCGGCGTTCGGGCGCGCGGTGGGGGATACCATCATCCGCGCGGTCGGCCGGCGGATCGAGCGGATCGCGGGCGAGGGCGGGGGGCGCCGCCGGCTGATCGCGCGGCTCGCCGGCGCCGAGTTCGCGATCGGCCTGCCGGCGCCCGCGACGCTG
>CAZZZX010000164.1:0-6649 GCA_964658585.1 uncultured Novosphingobium sp. | reverse complement strand
TCATCGTCACCTGCGCGATCACCGGCGGCATCCATACGCCGACCCTGTCCGATGCGCTGCCCTACACGCCCGCCGACATCGCGGCGCAGTCGATCGCGGCGGCAGACGCCGGGGCGGCGATCCTCCATCTCCATGCGCGCGATCCCGACACCGGCGCGCCGACGGGCAATCCGGAGATCTACGCGCGCTTCCTGCCGGTGATCCATCAGGCGACCGACGCGGTCATCAACATCACCACCGGAGGCAGCCCGGACATGTCGCCCGAGGATCGTCTGGCGGCGGCACTGCATTTCTCGCCCGAGATGTGCTCGCTCAATATGGGCAGCATGAACTTCTCGTTCCACGGCATGGGCAGCAAGATCGCCGATTGGAAGTTTCCCTGGGAGCAGGCCTATATCGCCGACAGCGAGAAGTTCATCTTCCGCAATACGTTTGCCGACATCGCCCGAAATTATGCGCTGCTCGCCGATCATGGCACCCGATTCGAACATGAATGCTACGACATCGGCCATCTCTACAATCTCGCGCACTTCGCCGATCGCGGTATCGCCAAGCCGCCCTTCTTCATCCAGAGCGTGTTCGGCATCCTCGGCGGGATCGGCGGCGATCCGGACAATGTGCTGTTCATGCGGCGAACCGCCGATCGCCTGTTCGGCAGCGATTATGTCTGGTCGGTGCTGGGGGCGGGCAAGTGGCAGATGCCGGTCGTGACGCAGGCGGCGATGCTCGGCGGCAATGTCCGCGTCGGGCTGGAGGACAGCCTGTTCATCGAGCGTGGCCGGCTCGCGTCGAGCAATGCCGAGCAGGTCGCCAAGATCGTCCGCATCCTTGCCGAACTGGGGCTCGAACCCGCCACCCCGGACGAGGCGCGCACGATGCTCGCGCTCAAGGGCCGCGACGGGACGCGCTTCCGGTGACGCGGATAGCGCTCATCGGCGCGGGCGTGATGGGCGCCGGGCTGGCGCGCCTGTTCCGCGCGGCAGAGTGGCCGGTGAGCGTCTATGATCCAGACCCGGACGCGTTGGCGGCGGTGCCCAATGTCCGGCGTGCCGGCTCGCTCGCCGCGGCGGTCGCCGACGCCGAGTTCGTGATCGAGGCCGCGTCCGAACGGCTCGACATCAAGCAGGCGATCTTCGCCGAACTGGCCGATACGACCGGGCCGGAGACGGTTCTCGCGACCAATTCCTCGGTCATCGCGGTCGGCGCGATCACCGCCCCGCTCGACCCGGCGGCGGCGGGGCGCGTCGTCGGCACCCACTTCTGGAACCCGCCCGACATCATCCCGCTGGTCGAGGTGATCGCCGGGCCGCGCAGCGGGGACGCGGCGATCGGGCGCGCGATGGCGATGCTGCGCGCCGCCGGCAAGGAACCGATCCACGTCCGCGGCGACACCGTGCCGGGCAACCGGATGCAGCATGCGCTGTGGCGCGAGGCGATGGCGCTGGTCGACGAAGGCGTCTGTTCCGCGCAGGATGTCGATCACATCGTCAAGCGCAGCTTCGGGCTGCGGCTGTCCGTACTCGGCCCGCTGGAGAATGCCGATCTGGTCGGCCTGACGTTGACCTCGCAGATCCACGAAGTCGTCCTGCCGACGCTCAGTGCCGCGACGTCGCCCTCCCCTCTGCTCGCCGAGCACATCGCGCGGGGCGAGACCGGCGCTGCGATCGGCCGGGGCTTCTATCCCGACTGGACGCCGGCGAAGCGCGCCGAAGTCCGCATACGCCTGGCTCATCATTTGACGACCGCCCTGGCCAGGGAACACGGGGCATGAGTCTTGGCCCCGAACATCGCCGCGCGGTGCGCACCGAGACGATCGTGTCGACGCTGATCAACAGCCTCGAGCCCGCGGGCGTGATCTGGTTCGCGGGACTGGCGCCGCCGGAGACGATCCTGGGGCCGAACGGCATCATCGGGCCGATGGGCAAGGCGGCCGGGCTCGCGACGCTGCTGATGACGCTGATCCTGACGCTGATCGTCCGTGCCCGCGTCCGGAAGGGCACGCTGCCCGCGCTCGATCGACCGAGTGCGGCGTCGGGGCTGCTGCGGTGGCTGCCCCGCCCGCTGCTGCTGCGCGCCATCGTCATGGCGATCGTCGCGCTGGTCCTGCTCTTGCCCGTAGGGCTGCTCGTCGTCGCGATGCTCGACATCATGCCGCTCACCCGGATCGGATTCCTGATCTTCAACCTCAGCTTCGGCGCGATCGTCGGGATCGTGATGACGCGGTTGGTCGTGCTGCCGGCACTGGCCGATACGGTGCCGGCATGAGCGCGCTCACCCTTTCGGCCGCCTCGCAGATCGTCGATGCCGCGCTGTCGGAAGGCGCACGCGTCGGGATCGCACCGCTGGCGGTGGTCGTGCTCGATGTCGGCGGGCACGCGCTGGTGGTGAAGCGGGACGAGGCCGCCGCGCTCTACCGCACCGCCTTGGCCACCGCGAAGGCGGCCGGCTGCCTCGGCATGGGCTATGGGGGGCGCGAGATCGCACGCCGCGCGCAGGCGATGCCGGCGCTCTACGCCGCGATCGGCAGCCTGACGGAACAGGGGCTGGTCGCGGTGCCCGGCGGCGTCCTGATCCGCGACGCCGACGGTACGCTGATCGGCGCGGCCGGGTGCAGCGGCGACACCGCGGACAATGACGAAGCCTGCGTCCTCGCCGGCATCGCGGCGGCGGGGCTCGTTGCCGAGACGGGGGCGGCATGACGCACATCGTCGCGATCCTGCGCGAGCCGGAACGGGGCGCGATGGCGTTCGAGCGCCTGACGCGGTCCTTCCCCGGCGTGACGGTAGCCGTCGCGACGAGCGTGGACGACGCGATGCCGCAACTCGCCGAGGCGGAGATCCTCGTCACGATCGGGGGATTTCTCGGCGATCAGGCCGGCCTGGCCTACGCCGCCGCGCCGCGCCTCAAATGGATTCAGTCGATCGGCACGGGCACCGACAATCTCGCCGGCCATCCCGCGCTCGCGCCCGATGTCGTCGTCACCAATGTGCGCGGTCTGCAAGGCGCCCAGATGTCCGAAGCCGCGATCGCGGCGATGCTGAGCCTCGCCCGGGATATACCGCGAAGCGTGCGCGACCAGGCGGCGGGACGCTGGAGCCGTTTTCCGGCGCGCCTGCTCGCCGGAAGCAGCGTCGGCATTCTGGGTCTCGGTCTGATCGCCGAAGCGATGGCCCCGCGGCTGAAGGCGCTCGGCATGAGCGTCGTCGGGATCAGTTCGGGCGTGCGCGACGCACCGGGCTTCGATCGCGTCCATCCACGCGAGCGACTGGCGGAGGTCGTGGCCGATCTCGACTGGCTGGTGCTGCTGACGCCGTTGTCGCCGGCGACGCATCATATCGTCGATGGTGCGATCCTCGCGGCGATGAAGCCCAGCGCGTGTCTCATCAATCTCGCGCGTGGCGGCGTCGTCGAGGAGGCGGCCCTGCTTCATGCATTGCAGACGGGCGGCATCGCCGGAGCGGCGCTCGACGTGTTCGAGCAGGAGCCCCTCCCCGCTGACCATCCCTTCTGGTCGACACCCAATCTGATCGTCACACCGCACACCGCGGGCTTCCACGAGGGTTACGCGGCCGACGTCTATGCGGCCGTCTCGGACAATGTCGGACGCTATCTGGACGGCGGCGTCGCCGCCCTCCGCAACAGGGTATGACGATGCTGAGCGAACGCCTCAACGCGCCGATATCGACCGCCGAACTCCAGCGGCGCTGGCACCTCGTCCGCACCGCGATGGAAGCGGCCGGGATCGACGTCCTGCTCGCGCAGGCGAACAACGACTTCATGGGCGGATATGTCAAATGGCTGAGCGACCTGCCGGCGACGCAGGGCTATTTCTCCAGCGTCGTCTTTCCGCGCGACACCGACATGACGCTGATCGGACAGGGTCCGTTCGATCTCGACGTCGCGCCGCCGCCGCAGGGCGACGGCATCCGGCGCGGGGTCGCGCGCGTGCTGACCTGCCCGACCTACGCGACGGCGGGCTATTCGGACACCTACGAGGCCGCGCTGACGCGCTCCGCGCTCGACCCCTATGCGGGCGGGACGATCGGCCTCGTCGGCTTGGCGACGTTGCCGCACAGCCTGATCGAGCGGCTGAAGCGCGAGCTTCCGCGCGCCCGCTTCGTCGATGCGTCCGATCTGGTCGACCGGATCAAGGCGATCAAGAGCGACGAGGAGATCGCCGCGCTGCGCGCCACGGCGGCGATGCAGGACGAGGCGATGGCGGCCGCGTTCGCCGCGTTCGAGCCCGGCCGCCGCGATCGCGACGTGACCGCCGCCGCGGAATTTGCGAGCCTCGCGCTCGGCAGCGAGCAGGGGCTCTACATGTGTTCGTCGGCGCCCGGCGGGAAGGCGACGCATTTCGCCAACCGCCATTACCAGAACCGGCGGATAGGCTCGGGCGACGCGCTCGCGATCCTGATCGAGAATAGCGGCCCGGGCGGCTATTATTGCGAGCTCGGGCGCACCGCCATCCTGGGTTCGGCCACCGATGCGCAGCACCGCAAGTTCGCGTTCGTGCTGGAAGCGCGGCAGTTCATGCTCGACCGCCTGCGTCCGGGCGGGGACTGCAAGACGATCTGGGACGACTACAACGCCTTCATGCGCGACCAGGGCTATCCCGAAGAAGACCGGCTGCATTGTCATTCGATGGGCTACGATATGGTCGAACGCCCGCTCGTCCGCTTCGACGAGCCGATGCCGCTCGCCGCCAACATGGTGGTGTCGTGCCATCCGACCTTCGAGGACGGCGATGGGCTGCACTGGGCCTGCGACAATTTCCTGATCGGCGAGACCGCCACCACCCGCCTCCACCAGTTTCCGGAACGGATCACCGAGCTATGAGCAGCGCGACACGTTTTCCCGACACGATCGTCTTTCGCGGCTATGCCGCCCCCGTCCGCGCCGAGGTCGATATCCACGATCTCGAGGTGGAGGGGACGATCCCGCCCGCGCTCAACGGCGCCTATGTCCGCAACAGCGCGGATCACGCCTATCCGCCGATGTTCGACAACGACATCTTCCTGAACGGCGACGGCATGATCCACCAGGTCCGGATCGAGAATGGTCGTGCGCATCTCAAGACGCGCTATGTGCAGACCGACAAGCTGAAGCGCGAGCGTGCGGCGGGGCGGGCGCTGTTCGGCGCCTATCGCAATCCCTTCACCGACGATCCGAGCGTCGCGAACGTCGATCGCGGCACCGCCAACACATCGGTGATGTGGCACGGCGGCAAGCTACTCGCGCTCAAGGAGGCAGCGCGGCCGATGGCGCTCGACCCGGATACGCTGGAGACGATCGGCCATCATGATTTCGACGGCGCGCTCAAAAGCCAGACCTTCACCGCGCATCCCAAGATCGATCCGCGCACGGGCGAAGCGGTCGCCTTCGGCTATTTCACCCGCGGCATCGCCGACACGACGATCGAGCTGTATTTCATCGACCCCGACGGCACGCTCACCCGCACCGAAAGCTTCGAGGCGCCCTATCCCTCGATGGTGCATGACTTTCTCGTCTCGGAGAACCATGTCGCCTTCACCATCTGCCCGATGGTCTGCGACTGGGAGCGGGTGAAGCAGGGCGAAGCCTTCTTCCATTGGGACGATCGCAAGCCGACGATGGTCGCAGTCATCCCGCGCGCGCCGGGCGGCGCCGCCAATGTGCGCTGGTTCACCGCCCCGAAGGCGGCCATGGAGACGCATACCTTCAATGCCTGGGAGGACGGCAGCCTGCTGCATCTCGAGCATTTCGTCACCGAGACCGGCTGGCTGTCGCAATTTCCCGACATCAACGATCCGGTGGCGCGCGAGAAGCCACCGTTCGCCTATCGCTGGACGATCGACATGGACGCGAATTCGGACGGTTTCACCTCGACCAGGCTGTTCCCGCACATCGGCGAGATGCCCGTCATCGACCCGCGTTTCGCCGGCAAACGGACGCGGCATTTCTATTTCGGCACGTCGAACACCGATCTCGGGCCGATGCTGCCGTTCGGCCCCAAGGGGCCGCCGTTCACCTGCATCGGCCATTTCGATACCGATACGGACCGGCTGTCTTTCTACTATGCCGGGCGGGACTCCTCGCCGGAAGAGCCGGTGTTCGTGCCGCGCAGCCCCGATGCGCCGCAGGGCGATGGCTGGCTGATGACGATCGTTGGCCGGCGCGCGGAAAACCGGACCGATCTCGTCATCCTCGACGCGACCGACATCGCCGCCGGCCCGGTCGCGACCGTTAAATTCCCCTGCCGCGTGCATGAGGGCTTTCACGGCATCTGGATCGATCGGTCCGACGGCAGATAGCCGCCCTGCGATGATTTCTCGGAGCGATTGTCGCAGCGGGCACGGTGGAGCCGGAGTTCCAGATTCCCAGGCGGCCGAGCAAGCTGGATCCGTTCGCGGACAAGGACACGTCCCCGCACGCGTATGCCAATCGATCGTCGGCTGGCACGTTGACCCGCCATCTCCCGCATGGCACCTTGAACCGGCGAGGGGGGAACGGTCCGTGCGGTGGCTCGCCGGTCATTTCAGGCGCGCCGGCAGCCGTGCGCGGCGCCTTGGCGATGTCGAGCGCGCCTGCCGCGCCTATGCCCGCTCGCTCGCGCTCGCGCCCGACCAGCCCTGGATCCACACCAGGCTCGCCGAGATGGCGGAAGCGG
>CAZZZX010000163.1:5415-6653 GCA_964658585.1 uncultured Novosphingobium sp. | reverse complement strand
TGTCAGCTACGGGTTGACCGGGTCGGTGCTCCCGCACCTGCCGGTCGCCGCCATTGTGGCCGATGCAGATCGCGCCGATCGCGACGACGATGCAGGCGGCGATACGGTAGACGGTCAGGCGTTCCTTCAGGAAGAACCGACCGATCAGCGCGGCGAAGACCACGCTGGTTTCGCGCAGCGCCGAGACCGCCCCCATCGGACCGAGCGACATGGCGACGATGACGATCCCATAGGCGACCAGCGAGACGATGCCGCCGGCCGCCGCCACCGCGGTCTCCCACCGTTCCCTGACGAGGTTGCGCCAGCCGCGGACGGCGACGTAGACCGCGGGCATCATCATCCCCTCCAGCAGGCACATCCAGATCGTATAGCCGATCGGCGCGCCGGACAGCCGCGCACCGATCCCGTCCGTGACACTGTAGGCGCCGATGAAGCAGCCGGTACCGAGCGCATACGGCAGGCTGTCGAGCGCGAGGTGCCTGCCCTGGAAGGCCAGCGAGATGATCCCGCCCGAAACCAGCAGCACGCCCGCGAGGCCGATCGGACCGGGAAGCTCTCCGGCGAACACCAGCGCGCCGAGCGACACGAGCAGCGGCGAGGCGCCGCGGGCGATCGGATAGGTCTGCCCGAGATCGCCGTGCCGGTAGGTCCGCACCAGGAAGAGATTATAGCCGGTATGGAGCACGCCCGAAAGGATCGCGCAGCCCCAGCTCGCACGTGCCGGCATCGACACGAACGGCGCGACGGCGCCGCAGGCGAGCGCGACCGCGATGCACATCACCGCCATCGACCAGAACCGATCCGTGCCGGCCCGCAGCATCGCGTTCCAGCTGGCGTGGAGCACCGCCGCGACGAGAACGCAGAGTGTTATGCCGATCGACATCCGGATTACCGCTGTCGACCGATCGAACGAGCGCCGATCGCATCCTGTCTAGGTGCCATGCGCACCGAACCGCGCGACGAGATCGTATGAGGAGCCGCGGAAGAATTGCGTGACCGCGGTCACGCAATCGCTGCCGCGCCAGGTCGTGCGTTCGATCGACAGGATCGGCGCGCCGGTTGCGATGTCGAGGAGCGCGGCGGTGGCCGAGTCCGCGCCGATCGCGGAGATGCGGGTTTCCGCCTCCGTCCAGGGGACGTGCCGCAGAAGCCATGTACCGGGCGGCTCCGGACCCAGATCGGCGTGCTCGATCCCCGGCGCCGACGCCAGGCTGACCTGACGATGCTCGACGGCGAGC
>CAZZZX010000163.1:0-5405 GCA_964658585.1 uncultured Novosphingobium sp. | reverse complement strand
GAGCGGCTCGCCGTTCGCGCTGTGGAGGCCGGCAATCTCGATCACCCGCCCGGGACCGATGCCGAAGGGATCCCGCCGGCTCGCGGAGCTCCGCCTCACGCGGCGTTCGAGCAGCCGGTAGGCGTAGCTTTGGCCGCGCCGCATCACCTCCTGCGGCAGATCAGGCACGTCGAGCACCATCGAATGAAGCCGCGGTCGCGCGACGAACGACCCCGCGCGCTTGCGGCGGTCGACGAGGCCGGCGGTGGCCAGTGCGGAGAGCGACTTGCTCACGGTCATCCGCGAACAGCCATAGACGCGCATGAGATCCTGCTCGGTCGGGAGACGATCGCCCGGTGCCAGAACGCCCGACAGGATCCGGCCCTCGATGTCCGTCCGGATGCGTTCGTGAAGCGCCACGCTCACGCGACCAGCGTCTCCAGCACGGCGCGGTACCGCGCGGCGATCCGCGCGCGATCGCGATGCCTGCCGCCGCTCACCAGTTTCTCCCCCCGCCGCCAGACGCAATCGATCGCGGCACGCCCGGCGGCGAACAGCAGGCCGTCGAGCCGCCGTGCGCACAGCGACGGATGCGAAGCGTCCAGACCGACCAGATCGGCCGGCCGGCCGATCGCGATGCCACCCGCCGCGCCGAGCGCCTGCGCGCCGCCGGCGAGCGCACCGCGATACAGCGCCTCGCCGGTGGACCGCCCCGCCGCACCCGCGCCGACGTTGCGGCGCCGGAGCGACAGCCGCTGGCCATATTCCAGCAGCCGCAGTTCCTCGGTCGCGTCGATCAGCACGTTCGAGTCCGATCCGATGCCGAACCGGCCGGCGGCGGCGACATAGGGGGCGAGCGGAAAGATCCCGTCACCGAGATTGGCCTCGGTGATCGGACACAGGCCGACGACCGCGCCGGCCCGCACGATCGCCTCCAGTTCGTCGGACACGACATGGGTCGCGTGGACCAGGCACCAGCGCGGATCGACCGCGGCGTTGGCGGTCAGCCACGCGACCGGCCGCGCGCCGCTCCAGTCGAGGCAGTCCTCCACCTCGCGCAGCTGCTCGGCGATATGGATGTGGATCGGGCCCTCGCCCGCCAGCGCCTCCAGCGCCGCCAGTTCGGCGGGCGTCACCGCACGCAGGCTGTGCGGCGCGACGCCGACGATCGCATCGGGCAGCGCCGACGCCATCGACCGCAGACGATCGAGCAGCGCCGCGAAGCGATCGATGTCGTGGAGGAAGCGTCGCTGCCCGTACCCCGGCGCCGCGCCGCCGAAGCCGGAATGCGCGTAGAATACCGGCAGGTGCGTGAGCGCGATCCCGGTCTCCGCCGCCGCCGCGAAGATCGCCGCGCTCATCTCGGCGGGGTCGCCGTAGGCGTGTCCATCGCGGTCGTGATGCAAATAGTGGAACTCGCCGACGCGCGTGAAGCCGGTCTCCAGCATCTCGACATAGGCCAGCGCGGCGATCGCGGCGAGATCGTCCGGGCGCAGGCGATCGACGAAGCGGTACATGATCTCGCGCCACGTCCAGAAGCTGTCGTCGTCATCGCCACGTACTTCCGCCAGCCCCGCCATCCCGCGCTGGAAGGCATGGCTGTGGAGATTGGGCAGGCCCGGGATCACGATGTCGTGCCGCTCGTCCGCGTCCTCGGGCACGACGCCGGCTTCGGTCGCGGCGACGAGACCGCCGCGCACCGTTAGCCGCACGTCGCGCGACCAGCCATCGGGCAACAGCGCCTCGCCGGCATGCAGCGCCCAGTCGCGGACCGCCATCCTCGCTCTCCCTTCGCGTCTTTATGTCTATACATTATGGCGGCCGGGCGGCAATGTCCGCGGCGAGGAGTCGGCGATGCTGTGCGACAGGATCTGGCGGGACGCGCGGCTCGCGACGATGGTCGGCGACGGGCTCGGCATCGTCGAGGACGGCTTGGTGGCGATGCGCGCCGGCCGCATCGTTCATGTCGGCGCAGCGTCTGCCGCACCGCCGCTCGATACCGCCGAGACGATCGCGTGCGACGGCCGCTGGATCACGCCCGGCCTGATCGACTGCCACACCCACCTCGTCTACGCGGGAGACCGCGCGCACGAGTTCGAACTGCGGCTCGCCGGCGCCTCCTACGAGGCGATCGCGCGTGCCGGCGGCGGCATCGTCTCGACGATGACCGCGACGCGCGCGGCAAGCGAAGAGGATCTGGTGGGCACCGCCCTGCCCCGTCTGGACGCGCTGATCGCGGACGGCGCGACGACGGTCGAGATCAAGTCCGGTTACGGCCTGTCGCTCGATGGCGAGCGGCGTATGCTGCGCGCAGCACGCGCGCTGGGCGATGCGCGGCCGGTGCGGATCGCGACGACGTTCCTCGGCGCGCACGCGGTGCCGCCCGAGTTCGCCGACGATCCCGACGGCTATGTCGACCTGCTCTGCGACACGATGCTCCCGGCGATCGCCGCCGAGGGCCTCGCCGATGCGGTCGACGGCTTCTGCGAGGGGATCGGCTTCTCGGCCGCGCAGATCGACCGTCTGTTCGCCGCCGCCGCGCGGCACGGCCTGCCGGTCAAGCTCCATGCCGAGCAATTGTCCAACCTCCACGGCGCTGCGCTCGCCGCCCGTCACGGCGCGCTCTCGGCGGATCATCTCGAGCATCTCGATACGGACGGCATCGCCGCGATGGCGCGCGCCGGCACGGTCGCGACGCTGCTGCCCGGCGCCTTCTATTTCACCCGCGAGACCAGGCTGCCGCCGATCGACGGGCTGCGTGCGGCGGGCGTGCCGATCGCGCTCGCCACCGACTGCAACCCCGGCACCTCGCCGCTGACCTCGCTGCTGCTGGTGATGAACATGGCGGCGACGCTGTTCCGCATGACGGTGGACGACTGTCTCGCCGGGGTGACGCGCCATGCCGCCCGCGCGCTCGGCCTCGCCGCCGAGATCGGCACGCTGGAGGCGGGCAAGTCCTGCGATCTCGCGATCTGGGACGTCGAGCGTCCGGCGGAACTCGTCTACCGCATGGGCTTCAATCCGCTTCATGCCCGCATCTGGCGGGGCCAATGACCGGCGTCGTGCTCAGGCCGGGATCGGTCGATCTCGCCGAATGGCGTGCGATCTATCGCGGCGCCGCGGTGACGATCGACCCCGCGTCCGCCTCGCCGATCGCCGAGAGCGCGGCGGCGGTGGTTCGGATCCTCGCTCGCGGCGAACCCGTCTACGGCATCAACACCGGGTTCGGGAAGCTGGCGAGCGTCCGCATCGGCGCGAGCGATCTCGCCACGCTCCAGCGCAACATCGTGCTCAGCCATGCGGCGGGCACCGGTACGCCCTCACCCGTCGCGATCGTGCGGCTGATGATGGCGCTCAAGCTCGCCGGCCTCGCACAGGGCGCGTCCGGTGTGACACCGGCAACGGTCGCGCTGATCGAGGCGATGCTCGCGCACGATCTGACACCCGTCGTCCCGTCGCAGGGGTCGGTCGGCGCGAGCGGCGATCTCGCGCCGCTGTCGCACATGGCGGCCGCGATGATCGGCGTCGGCGACGTGCTGAGCGGCGGCGTGCGGATGCCCGCGGGCGAGGCGCTCGCCCGCGCCGGTCTCCGCCCGGTCGAGCTGGGGCCGAAGGAAGGACTGGCGCTGCTCAACGGCACGCAGTTCTCGACCGCCAACGCGCTGGCCGGGCTGTTCGAGACGGAATTGCTGTTCCGCTCGGCACTGGTGACGGGTGCGCTCGCCACCGAGGCGGCCAAGGGCTCGGACACGCCGTTCGATCCGCGCATCCACGCGCTGCGCCGCCATGCCGGCCAGATCGAGACCGCGGATGCGCTGCGCGGGCTGATGGCGGGTTCGGCGATCCGTGCGAGCCACCTCGTCGACGATATTCGCGTCCAGGATCCCTACTGCCTGCGCTGCCAGCCGCAGGTGATGGGCGCCTGCCTCGATCTGCTGCGCCAGGCGGCGGCGACGCTCGCGACCGAGGCCAACGGCGTCACCGACAATCCGCTCATATTCCCAGAGACCGACGAGGCGCTGTCGGGCGGCAATTTCCACGCCGAACCCGTCGCCTTCGCCGCCGACACGATCGCGCTCGCGGTCTGCGAGATCGGCTCGCTCGCCGAACGCCGGATCGCGATGCTGGTCGATCCGGCGCTGTCCGGCCTGCCCGCCTTCCTGACGCCCCGGCCCGGGCTCAATTCCGGCTTCATGATCCCGCAGGTGACGGCGGCGGCATTGGTGTCCGAGAACAAGCAGCGCGCCTATCCGGCGAGCGTCGATTCGATCCCGACCTCGGCCAATCAGGAGGATCATGTCTCGATGGCCGCGCATGGCGCGCGGCGGCTGCTCGAGATGACGGTTAACGCGACCGCGGTGATCGGCATCGAACTGCTCGCCGCCGCGCAGGGTTGCGATTTCCACGCGCCGCTGCGCTCCAGCGCGGCGCTGGAGGCGGCGCGCGCGCGGCTTCGCTCTGCGGTACCGACGCTGTCCGACGATCGGCATGTCCATCCCGATATGGAGGCCGCCAACGCCATCGTCCGCTCCGGTGCGCTGATCGATGCGGTCGGGCTCGACCTGCCGGGGGTCGCATGAGCATCGCGGTGCAGCGCGGCGCGGCGCCGCTGGTCGTCGCGTTCCCGCATACCGGCACCGAGATCCCCGCCGATATCGAACCGGCGCTGGTCTCGCTCTGGCAGGCGCGGCGCGATGCCGACTGGTGGATCGACCGGCTCTACGCCTTCGCGACCGTGCGCGGCGCGACGACGGTGCGGACGACCGTCTCGCGCAGCGTGATCGACGTCAATCGCGATCCCTCGGGCGCGTCGCTGTATCCGGGGCAGGCGACGACCGAGCTGTGCCCGACCACCGATTTCGACGGCGATCCGCTGTATCGCGGCGACGGTCCGGACGCGGGCGAGATCGCGCGTCGGCGATCGGCCTATTTCGATCCCTATCACGCGGCGTTGTCCGCCGAGTTGGACCGGCTTCGCGCGACGCATGGGCGCGTGGTGCTTTACGACGCGCACTCGATCCGCAGCCATATCCCGCGCCTGTTCGCGGGAGAGCTGCCGCAGTTCAACATCGGCACCAACGACGGCGCGAGCTGCGATCCGGATCTCGCCGGCGCCGTCACCGCGCTGTGCGAGCGCAGCGGCCACGGCTTCGTCCTCAACGGCCGCTTCAAGGGCGGCTGGACGACGCGCCACTATGGGCGCCCCGCCGATGGCGTCCATGCGATCCAGATGGAGCTCGCGATGCGCGGCTACATGGCCGAGCCCGACACGCCCGCGCCGGACGACTGGCCGACCCCGATAGATGCCGATCCCGCCGTCCTGCCCACCCTGCGGGACGTCCTCGCCGCCTGCATCTCGTTCGCGAAAGGCACCGCATGACCCGCCTCGACAACAGCCGCACGATCCTCGCGCCGACCGGCACGAC
>CAZZZX010000162.1:0-6681 GCA_964658585.1 uncultured Novosphingobium sp. | reverse complement strand
GTTGGCGATCGCATCGGAGATGCTTGCGCGAACCTGCTCCGCCAATGTCGCGGAGTCGCTCCGATCGATCGATATGTCGATGCCGTCCACCGATCTTGGTATAGCACGATCATCGATTCTTGGCACTTTTCGTTATGCCATTCTTTCGAAATAGAAAGGACAAACGAGACGAGGCGGCGGTGACCGAAACTACGGAGAAGATCAGGGTTGGCGTGCTGTTTGGCAGTCTTCGCAAGGCGTCATACAGTCGGCGCATTGCTCGCGCTCTCATGGATCGCGCTCCATCCTTCATGGAATGCACGTTCGTAGAAATCGGCGACCTACCGCTTTACAACGAGGATCTCGATGGCGATCCGCCCGCTGCCTGGACGGCATTTCGGGACCAGCTTCGTCAGTGCGACGCTGCGTTGTTCGTCACCCCGGAGTATAACCGATCCATCCCGGGGTGCCTTAAAAACGCGACCGATATCGGGTCTCGTCCAGACGATGAAAATCTCTTCGACGGCCTGCCCGCCGCCGTGGTGAGCGTCAGTCCCTATGCGTTGGGAGGCTTCGGCGCGAACAATCACTTGAGACAAAACTTCGTCTACCTGAACTTGGCCGTCATGCAGCAACCGGAAGCCTATCTTGGCGATGCCGCCTCGATCGTAGACGACAGTGGCGTGGTCGTTGATCCTGATAAGGACGCGTGGCTGTCGGCATTCATGATCGCGTTCGCCGAATGGACCCGGCTATTCCGCGGTCGACGCGATGACTTCGACAAGTTCATGGCGGAGCGTCAAGCTGCGTCGGACAGCTATATCAGCGGTGACAGCGCGCCGTTTCTCGCGATCGCAACGGCGCACGATCCTGCGACTTTCTTTCCGCCTTCCGGTGCTGCCATCAGGGGTGCTGACGCCGTGCGCGCGGCCAATGAACAAGGCGCGAGAGCTTTCGCGCGAGGGAGCAGCGGCCGGTTCGAAGTATTGCAGTCAATGGCGCACGGGGATCTCGCTTTCTGGGCCGGACTTCACCATGCCGAGGTTCGATTTGTCGGCCAAGCCGATTCCAAGCCGATGACGCTCCGCACGACGGAGGTGTTTCGGCGCGAGGATGGAGAATGGCGGCTGATCCACCGCCATGCGGATATGGCGGACCATGCAGATGAAGCGTAAAAACTTCAGCCATCAAGGGCTGGAATTGTCCTACCTTGATTGGGGAGGCTGCGGGGATCCTCTCCTGCTTCTTCACGCCCATTGGATGGAAGCAATCACGTTCCGCAGGCTCGCCGAGCGCCTGCGTGATCACTGGCATGTTTTTGCGCTCGACCAGCGAGGCCACGGACATTCGAGCCACGCGGCCGACTATGGCCGCGAGGCCTATCTTGGCGACCTGGAAGCCTGGATCTCGCATCTCGACATCCCGCATCAGTTCGTGCTGCTTGGTCACTCGCTCGGCGGAATCAACGCCATCCAATATGCGGGCCGACGACCGGATCGTGTGCGTGCACTGATTGTCGAGGACATCGGCGCTCGGGTCGATGTCGCCGCCGAGTTCATCCTGCAATGGCGCGGTACGTTCCCGACGCGCGACGCGCTGGCGGCGCGCGTCGGCGAGCGCTTCGCGCCTTATCTTGAGGACTCCTTTCGTCCGACCGATCAAGGCTGGACGTTGGCGTTCGACGTGGACGACATCGCGGTCTCGCAGCGGGCGCTCGTCGGGGATTATTGGGAAGACTGGATGTCGTCTACCTGTCCCGCGATGGTCATTCGCGGCAGTGACAGTCAAGTGACGACTCCGACGATCGTCGAGGAAATGGCGCGGCGGCGGCCGCATACTCAGCTGGTGACGCTGGATGGCGGTCACGCTGTCCATCTCGACGACCCGGAAGGTTTTGCAGACGCAGTGCGGATATTTCTTGACGATCTTTCAGAGGAAGGAGGCACCCGGCGCTAGGGTTATCTGTGCACCGATGGAGGCTCGTCAAGCGACTGGTCCGACGATGCGCCGTCGTAAGAACTTCGAATTTCGCTCTCGCGGGACTGCGGTCGAAGTACCCGATGGGTGCTTGGCAACTCCAGTCGGTTGGCGGCCTCGAATAAAGGCGCGTATTGGATGGCATCACTACGATTGAAGATTCGCATGCGGTGACATCAGGTGATGTTGCGAAAGAGGCTACGATTGATGGCAGGCGATAGGATGCTCAAACCGGTTGGAAGGAGTATGTTGTGATCCCCTTTCTCATACTTGCGCTGCAGGCCACTGAACCAGCGAACACACTCACTCCACGTGCGCTGACAACTGAGCAGAAAGCGCGTTTCGAGAAAACGTTGCCGCCCGGTTACCCCATGCCAGAACTGACCCCAAAAATCGACGGGCCGATCCACACTGCCCTGATCTCGCCGATCTTCCGGCATGCACCATTCGTTTGCACCGAGCATCCGTTCGGCCAGCTTGGCTATGTCGGCGACGATCTCGGCACGGACTGCACCATCGAGATGGGGATCAACAAGGACGGCGGTTATCTCCGCGAATTCAAAACGGATGGGCGGACAAATGCAGATTGGTACGGCTGGCATGCCGAAATCCTCGCGCCAATCGACGGTGTGGTGAGCTTCATCTGGATCAATCCCGTCGAGAACGTCCCGGGAACCTTCGGCAAGCCTCCCGCCTCGGAGATTCAGATAAAGGGCGACAATGGCATTTCTATAAGTCTCGCCCACATCGTCAATCCGACGGTGAAAGTTGGTGACCGCGTCAAGGTCGAGCAGGTGATTGCCTATGTCGGCAACAATGGCATGGCACGCGCACCGCACACGCATATCGGGGCATGGGTCACCGCGACCAAGGAGCCACTGCAAATTCGCTGGGATCAGCGACAACTGGCCAAGCTTATGGGCGATGACTGAGACTTCGCGGCGCACCCGACGACGCCAGTATGCGTTCCCGACCTAGCCGCATGCGCGTTCACAGGGGATCGTTTGGCATGCGTTAGATCCGTAACGTTGGGGGTTTACCGATCACCGCGCAGCCAAGCCGCAGAGGCCGCCTTTGCTGACGGCATCGTTGGGCTATGACCCAACGCCGTAGGTCAGCCCGCTCGGACAGGGGCAGGGGGCGTTCGGATCGGACGGCAGCTTCATGGAGCCGATATCGTGTCGGCAAGGCTTATGCGCAATCTGGCTTGGCGGCCGACAAGACCGCGAGGATCACGGAAGAACCGGAGGTCCTGCTAGGTCGTGGGGCCCGCCAACTTACGCTCTACCGCCGCGGAGCGATTGTCCATAAGTTGCTGCCATGACGACGACCACCCCGGACACGAGCGATCCAACCGGCTATGCTGCGCGCTACCGCGTGGTGACCAAGGGTACGCGGCAGTGGCTGAGCTACCATTTCGCCGAAGGCGCGGTAACGCGTTTCGGTGCCAAGTTGGCGGAGGCGCTCGCCGCATGCGACACGCGCCTGCCCGGCGCTGCTGACCGTTTCATCCGCGAGCTGGCTGAGACGCGGTATGTCGCCAGCCGTAACGACGCCGACGCGTGGCAGAAGGGTTACGAGCAGCTCGTCCAGAAACTCGCCGAGATACTGGTGACGCGCGTGGTGATCGAGGCCGCGTGGCCGCCGGGGACGACGTTCTCGATCGAGCCGGCGAACCCGGTGACCGGCGGCCGGCCCGACCTCGTGGTCGATGCGCCGACCCGGCTATGGCTCTTCGAGATCAAGTGCCCGTCGTTCATCAGGCATCAGGCGCAGCGCGCGTCGAAGGGCCAGCAGTTGCCGGTGCGCGGGCCGCTCGGCGCCGTACCCGGCATGCGGGACGACGCCACCCTGCCGCGCGACAACACGATCAAGGACTTCCTCGCCAGCGCCGAGAACAAGCTCCGCGACTTCTCCGCGAAACCTCGGACCGGCATCCTCGTCGTCCTGTGGGACAGCTATGTCTTCGAGGCGACCTCGGCGCTCAGCCACGAGCACGCCGGCCTGCTCACCGCGAACTCATGGCACCGGGATGGCTCAGACCGCATCCCCTTTGACGCGGTCGATGGCGTCATCGTCCTCAACCACCTGGAAATCCTGAAGCTGGCGCCGCAGGAGCAGGCGATCCGTCGCGACGATCCATTCACAATCGGTGGCGAGGGACAGCCGCCGAACGTCTGGTGTCCGAACCTCGGTGGCGGTGATCTCGATCCGTTCGTCGCCGATATCTTCGATGCCCGTGCGCTGGCCGACATGACGATGGCGGCCGACTACACACCTAAGGACTATGTGATGTGGATCAACTTGGACGAATTGAGTTGAGGCCTTGGTCTTCAACTATCCAGGCGCCGGCGCAATATCGACTGCGAGTTGCGTCACGCCGCTCGCCGCCATCTCGGAAACCGGAAATCCGTCCCGACTGGCTCCCGCAGCTGACGGCGAGAATGCTCGCCTATCGCCTTCGACGGACGCTCGATGAGAACCATCGGGTCGGGAAGACCATCGCTCAGCATGTCCGACCAGATCGTCGCCAGCTCGCGGCGGCGGGGCATGTAGGCGGCCCTGTTGTAAGCGCCCTCAACCTTTCCCGTCGGAACATGCGCGAGCATGAGGTCGATGATCTTTCGGTCGTGCTCCTTGCCCTCGCGTTCGGCCCATTCGTTCATGATGGTCGAGAACGCTGCGCGAAAACCGTGGGGAACATGGTGGCCATGATAGCCGGCGCGATTGAGCAGGTAGCCGATAGCGTTTTCGCTCATTGGTCGATGGGAATGGCGGTTGCTCGGAAACAGCAGCTCTCCCTCTCCGGTTAGAGGCCAGAGCGCTCGTAGCACTGCCAGTCCCTGCGGCGTCATTGGCACCAGATGATCGCCATTCACCTCATCCTTTCGGTCGAGGTCGCCTTTCATGCGCGACGCCGGGATGCGCCAGAGTGGCAGCCTGTCGTTCAGGTCCTCGAACTCGTCCCAGCGCGCGCCGCGCAGTTCGCTTGGCCGCACCGCGGTGAGCGCAAGCAGCCGAAGCGCAAGCCGGGTGATCGGGCGCGCATAATCCTCTTCGGCCGTGATGATCATCTTCCGCAAGGGGACGAGGTCGGTGATGGCCGGCTGACGGCCCTTACGGAGCGGTTTCAGAACGGCGCCGAGCTTCTCGGCCGGATCGCTCTGCACGATCCCCTGGGCGATGCCGTAGACGAAGACGGCGGAAATGCGCTGGCGAATGCGTTTCGCGGTCTCGATCGACCCACGGGCTTCGATTTCTCGAAGCACTCCCAAAACCAGGGGCGGCGTTAGCTGGGCGATCGGCAATGCGCCGATCGAAGGGAAGGCATCGCGTTCGAGGCTGCGGATGATGTCGGCGGCGTGGATCTTGGCCCACTGCGATTTCGCATTCTGATGCCATTCGCGGGCGATACGCTCGAACGTCTGCCGTCCCGCTTCGATATTCTCCTCGATCTTGAGCTTCTTCGCGACGTTTGGATCGCGGCCCTCGCAGAGGACGGTATAGGCTTCGTCGCGCTTTCCACGCGCATCCGCGAGCGAGACGAGAGGATAGGCCCCGAACGCCATGCATCTCTGCTTGCCGTCGTACTTGTAATTCCAGCGCCAGAGCTTTCCGCCGCTGGGCGTTACCAGAAGGAATAGCTGGTTGCTGTCGGTCAGCTTGTAAGGTTTTGGGCGCGGCTTAGCCGCGCGGGCTTTCGTATCACTGAGCATCGGTCTTCTCCAAAATGCCATATTTTTCGACCGCGGATACCATGCCCGAGTACCTCCGAATCGCCGGATGGACACGAACGGGTACGAACGGCCGAGGCCGAGACGGTCTGCTAAGTGTTGGATTTCAGGAGAGAAAAGTCGATCCCGGTGGCCCGATGCGGACCACCGGGAACAGGTCCTTGGCGGAGCGGGAGGGATTCGAACCCTCGAGGAGCTTTGGACCCCTACACACTTTCCAGGCGTGCGCCTTCGACCACTCGGCCACCGCTCCGGTGCCGGCGGGGACTAGCGGCCGAAAGCCGGATGCGCAACCCGCACGCCGAGTTCGCTTCCGACAGACCGCCGCCGCCTCAAAACGGCATCCAGCGCGAGTCCTGCGTGAACTTCATGTAGCCGACATTCGCACCCAGCCGCCAGCCGACGCCGAGCCGGATCGGGATCAGCACGATGTCGCCGCGCCGCAGATAGCTCGCGGTGAAGCCACCGATCAGATAGGCGGTCCCCTCGGCCGCGGGGAAGCGATGGTAGAGATCCTGGCTGTCGTACAGATTATAGACCAGCACGAACGTCTTGGAGGCGTTGCCGCCGATGTCGAAGCCGAGCGATGGCCCGGTCCAATACACCGGACGATCGCCCTCGATCTTGTGATGCAGCACGCCGGAACCGTAGCGCAGCCCGACGGCGAAGGCCGCGCTCGCCTCGCGCCCGGCGATGTAGGCGGTCGGCCGGCCCTGATCTCTCAGGATGCGCTCGACGATCTTGGCCAGCCCCTCGGCGCCGCGGCCGAACACATTCTCGGCGGCGCCGAGGACATCGTCTTCCTGGTAGGTCTGGCTGTCGGGTGCCTTGGAGGCGGCGACCGCGGGCGGCGTCGCGACGTTCGGGGCCGTGGCGGGCTGATCGTCGACGGGCGGCGCCGGGGGCGGTGGCGGCGTCGCAGGATCGAGCTGGTCGCCCATCGTCTCGGGTTGCGCGCCACCTGCGGCCTGCGCGCGGACCTGCGGCGACG
>CAZZZX010000161.1:0-6688 GCA_964658585.1 uncultured Novosphingobium sp. | reverse complement strand
GGCGGCCGCAACCGCCGCCCCTTGTTGTGTCAACTCAGTGGCTGTCGCGCGGCAGACCGCGACGATGCGCGATCCGCTGATACGCCTCGGCGCCTTCGAGGATGGCGCCGCGATCGAGCTGGCCGACGAGCCCGCGCTGGATTTCCTGCCAGGGCGTCTGCGACGCCGGATAGCGATATCCCCCCGCCGCCTCGAGCGCACGGCGTCGCTCGGCGAGTGCGTCGTCGTCGACCAGCACGTCGACCGTCCCGCGCCGCAGGTCTATCCTCACGCGGTCGCCGGTGCGCAGCAGCGCCAGGCCGCCCCCCGCCGCGGCCTCCGGCGCGGCGTTGAGGATCGACGGCGATCCGCTGGTGCCCGATTGGCGGCCGTCGCCGATGCACGGCAGCGCATGGACACCCTCGCGGATGAGATAGTCCGGCGCGCGCATGTTGACGACCTCCGCCGCCCCCGGATAGCCGATCGGCCCTGCGCCGCGCATGAACAGCAGCGTCTCGGGCGTGATCCCGGTCGCCGGATCGTCGATCCGGGCGTGGTAATCCTCGGGACCGTCGAAGACGACCGCTGGCCCCTCGAACGCGTCGGGATCGGCGGGATCGGAGAGGTAGCGCGAGCGGAATTCGGGGCCGATCACGCTGGTCTTCATCACCGCGGCATCGAACAGATTGCCGCGCAGCACGACGAAACCGGCATCCGCCATGATCGGCCGGTCGAACGGGCGGATCACCTCGGTATCGTCGATCTCGGCGCCGCGACAATTGTCGCCGATGCCGCGGCCGGTGACGGTCATCGCGTCGCCATCGATCAGCCCCTGCCCAAGCAGCTGCGCAACCACCGCCGGAACGCCGCCGGCGCGATAGAAGTCCTCGCCGAGATACGCGCCCGCCGGCTGGAGATTGACCAGCAGCGGCACCTTGTGGCCGTGCGCCTGCCAGTCGTCGATCGACAGTTCCGCGCCGGCATGGCGCGCGATCGCGGCGAGATGGATCGGCGCGTTGGTCGATCCGCCGATCGCCGAGTTCACGACGATCGCGTTGAGGAAAGCGGCGCGCGTCAGGATGTCCGAGGGCTTGAGATCCTCGCGGACCATCTCGACGATCCGCTTGCCGGTGCGATACGCCATTTCCTGGCGATCGCGATATGGCGCCGGGATCGCCGCCGAGCCCGGCAACTGCATTCCCAGCACCTCGGCGAGGCTGTTCATCGTCGTCGCGGTGCCCATCGTGTTGCAATAGCCGGTGGAGGGCGCGGACGAGGCCACCAGCCGGACGAAGCCCGCATGGTCGATCTCGCCCGCCGCGAGCATCTCGCGCGCCTTCCAGACGATCGTCCCCGATCCGGTGCGCTCGCCCTTGTGGTAGCCGTTGAGCATCGGCCCGACCGAGAGCGCGATCGCGGGAATGTCGACCGTCGCCGCCGCCATCAGGCAGGCGGGCGTGGTCTTGTCGCAGCCGATCGTCAGCACGACGCCGTCGAGCGGATAGCCGTACAGCGTCTCGACGAGGCCGAGATAGGCGAGATTGCGGTCGAGCCCGGCGGTCGGCCGCTTGCCGGTCTCCTGGATCGGATGAACCGGAAACTCGATGGCGATGCCGCCCGCATCGCGGATCCCGTCGCGCAGGCGTTCGGCAAGCACGAGATGGTGGCGGTTGCAGGGGCTGAGATCGGAGCCGGTCTGCGCGATGCCGATGATCGGACGGCCCGATTGCAGTTCGTCCTGACTGAGCCCGTAGTTGAGGTAGCGCTCGATGTAGAGCGCGGTCATGTCGACATTGTCGGGATTGTCGAACCACGCGCGCGAGCGAAGGGGGCGCTCAGCCGTCATCATACCTCCCGACCGGAATCGCGCCTCAGCGCGCGATTGCTTAATTATCATATCGATCATATCATCGATCGAGACCAAAGGGGAGAGCGAAATGGCAGCCACGCGCATCGCGATCATCGGCGCGGGTAAGATCGCGCGGGACCGGCATGTGCCCGCGATCCGCGCCGACCCGGCCTTCGATCTGGTCGCGACCGTGGACACCTCCGGCGGCCTTCCGGATATCGCCAACTTCGCCACTCTCCGCGCTTTGACCGCGGCGCTACCCGGCGTCGAAGCGGTAGCGATCTGTACGCCCCCGCAGATACGAGCGGAGATCGCGGAGAACTGCATCGATGCGGGGCTGCACGTCCTGCTCGAAAAGCCGCCTGCCGCGACGCTCGCGGCGTTCGACGATCTCGTGGCGCGCGCCGCGACGCGCGGCGTCACCCTGTTCGCGGCGTGGCACTCGCGCTTCGCACCGATGGTCGGCCCGGCGAGAGCATGGCTCGACCGGCGCGAGGTCACCGGCGGCCGGATCGTCTGGCGCGAGGACGTGCGGCGCTGGCATCCCGGGCAGGGCTGGTTGTGGGCACCCGGCGGGCTCGGCGTGTTCGATCCCGGCATCAACGCCTTTTCGATCCTCACCACGCTGCTCGCGGCGCCGCCGCGCGTGACCGCCGCGCGGCTGGAGGTGCCCGAGAATGCGCATACGCCGATCGCCGCGGCGCTGACCCTGCGGGTCGATCGGGCGGAGATCGCCGTCGATCTCGATTTCCGGCAGGAAGGGCAGCAACATTGGGACATCGTGCTCGACACGGCCTGCGGACATCGACTGACACTATCTGCGGGCGGCCACGCGCTGGCGATCGACGACGATGCGGCGGCGGGGGAAGCGGATCGCGAATATGCCGGCGTCTATGCGCACTTCGCTCACCTGATCGCGGCCGGGCGCAGCGATGCCGACGGCGCACCGCTGCGGATCGTGGCGGACGCGCTGCTCGTCGCCGCGACGGATCGCGTCGCGCCCTTCCATGAGGCGCCTCACCACCAGGTCGCGTAGAGCGCGACCAGAACGAGCACGACCGCGACTGCGCCGATATTGAAACCGGCCCCGGTCGTGTAGCGGACGTCGCCGGTCGCGATCGTATCCGCGTCTCGCCGCGCGGGCGTGACCAGCGAGACCAGCACCGCGAGCGCGGTCGCGATCAGGAACACGACGCCCATCCGGTTCATGAACGGCAGCGATGTCCAGACCAGCTTGAACAGCCAGGACAGCCCGACCGACGAGATCGCCGCGGCGAGCGCACCCGCTTCGTTGGCGCGTTTCCAGAACAGCCCGAGCAGGAAGATCACGGTGATCCCCGGCGTAAAGAAACCGGTGAACTCCTGGATGAACTGATAGGCCTGCTCGGACGCGCCGACCAGCGGCCGCGCGGTGATGATCGCGATCACGATCGCGACCACCGCCGCGATCCGCCCGACCAGGACGAGGTGTCGCTCCCCCGGCGCGCCGGCACTCCCGTCCTCGACCCGGCTCGGCACCCGTCGGAACTTGGCGTAGATGTCGAGCGTGAAGATCGTCGCGATCGAGTTGATCTTGGATGCGGTCGACGCGATGATCGCCGCGATCAGCGCGGCGAAGACCAGCCCCAGCAGTCCGCTCGGCAGCAGCCGCATCATCGTCGGATAGGCTTCGTCGGGCTTCGCCAGCCCGGGGGCGAGCAGCACCGCGGCGATCCCCGGCAGCACGATGATCGCGGGCATGATGAGCTTGAGACCGGCCGCGAAGAGGATGCCCTTCTGTGCCTCGCCGATCGACTTGGCGGCAAGCGCGCGCTGGATGATATACTGGTTGAAGCCCCAGTAGCTGAGGTTGGCGATCCACATGCCGCCGATCAGCACCGACAGACCGGGCAGGTCCATATAGTGCGGATCGCCCGGCTTGAGGATCATGTGGAAATGATCCGGGATCGCGGTCGTCAGGCGATGCCAGCCGGCGATCACGCCGCCGCCGCCGCCGAGCTTGCCGAGCGTCAGCGCCGCGATCACCAGGCCGCCCAGCACCAGCAGGGTGACCTGCACGATGTCGGTCAGCGCCACCGCCTTCAGCCCGCCGCGGATCTGGTAGAGCAACGCGAACGCGCCGAGCGCGACGAGCGCGACGTTCTGATCGATGCCGGCGACCTTGGTGACCGCGATCGAACCCAGCCAGATGATCGAGGTGAGGTTCACGAAGACGTAGAGCGCCAGCCAGAACACCGCCATCAGCGTGCGGATCGAGGGCCCGTAGCGCCGCTCGAGGAACTGCGGCATCGTGTAGATCTCGTTGCGCAGGAAGATCGGCAGGAAGTATTTGCCGACGATCAGCAGCGTCAGCGCCGCCATCCACTCGTAGGAGGCGATCGCCAGGCCGATGGCGTAGCCCGAGCCCGACATCCCGACGATCTGCTCGGCCGAGATGTTGGCCGCGATCAGCGACGCGCCGATCGCCCACCAGGGCAGGTTCTTGGACGCGAGGAAATAGTCGGTGGTGGTGCGCGGACCCGCACCCGCCCGCTCGCGCGAAACCCATTGCGCGAGGCCGAAGATCGCCACCGCATAAAGGACGATCACGCCGATATCGAAGCCGCTGAGCGTCACGTCCAACCCCTCCTCATGTCCGGCGCCCGAATGCCGTCGGCACCGGATCTTACTGTTCGCGACGATCTCGCTTGCACCCGTGTCGCTGTCTCAATTATATGATCGATCAGATCTGTCGAGCGGAAAGCGTTCTTGGGGGGGAAGGTCATCTGTCTTACGGCGGCGTCGAAACGGCATGGGCGGTGCGGGCGCGCCTGGGTGAGGGCCCGGCCTGGATCGCGCGCGAAGCCGCGCTGTGGTTCGTCGATATCAAGTCGGGGAGACTGCACCGCTTCGATGATGCGACGGGTGTGGGCCGCACGTTCGATATCGGCGGGAATCCCAGTTTCGTCGTGCCTGCGGACGACGGGGCGCTTCTCGTCGGCAGCGGGAATGCGGTCCACCGCTTCGGCGGGGCCGGCCTCGACGGCATCGTCGCGACCGTCGCGATGCCCGCCCGCAATCGCACCAACGATGCGACTGTGGACAATGCCGGGCGCCTCTGGTTCGGCACGATGGACGATGACGAGCGCGAGCCGACCGGGGCCGTCCACCGTTTCGACGCGCGGTCCGGCGAGATCATGCTGGCGGGCGGCGCCTGTACGATCACCAACGGTCCGGCGATCGGCGCGGACGGCCGATCGCTCTACCATGTCGATACGCTCGGCGGGACGATCCTGAGATTCGACCTCGACGAGAGCGGCCGTCTCGAGAGCGGCACCCGCTTCGCCACGATCGACCCGGCGGACGGTAAGCCGGACGGTGTCACGCTCGATGCCGAAGCCTGTCTCTGGGTCGGCCTGTGGGGCGGCTGGCGGTTGCGCCGCTACGCCCCCGACGGGACGATCCTGGGCCATGTCGAGCTGCCGTGCGCCAACGTCACCAAGGTGGCGTTCGGCGGACCGGATCTGCAGACCGGATATGTCACGACCGCCGCGATCGGCCTGAGCGAGGCCGAGCGCGCCGCGCAGCCCGGAGCGGGCGACCTGTTCCGCTTCCGCGCGCCCGCGCCCGGGCTGCCACTTCCTCCCGTGGCGATGCGCGGATGAGCGGATATGCCGTCCTCGGAGATTGGGGAACCAGTCGCCTCCGCCTCTACCGGATCGGGGGGGGAGCGATAACCGGGCGCCTGACGGGCCCCGGCATCGCCGCACTCGACGGCCCTGCGGAGCGCACCATCGCCGCGGCGCTCGCGCCCTGGACGGCGGACGCGCCGGCCGACCGCATCGTCCTGGGCGGCATGGTCGGGTCGCGCAATGGCTGGCGCGAGACACCTTATGCCGCGTGTCCGTGCGCCGCCGGCGACTGGCGTATGGCGGCGGTGCGGCTCGCGCTCGACGGCATCCCGGTCACGATCGCGGGCGGGCTCGCCTGTGTCGATACGGATGGCCGCCCCGATGTCATGCGCGGCGAGGAGATGCAGATCTTCGGCGCGCTGGCGCTGGATCCCGCGCTTCGCCGGGGCCGCCGGCTTCTCGCCCTGCCGGGCACGCACGGCAAGTGGGCGACGGTGGAGGACGGCACTGTCACCGGCTTCCGGACCTTCCTGACCGGCGAGTTGTTCGCCGTGCTTCGCGACCATTCGATGCTGCTGCGCGCTGCGGGCGATGCGGTCCCGATCCCCGACGACGAGGGTTTCGCCGCCGGCGTCGATCGCATCGTCGGCGGTGCCCCGCTCCTCGGCGCACTCTTCGAGACGCGCAGCGCACAGCTTCGCGCCGGACGATCGCCGGGCTGGGCGGCGGGCTTCCTGTCCGGCCTGCTGATCGGCAGCGAGGTGGTCGAGACGGCCGCGCTGGATCCGCAGGCCGAGATCGTCCTGATCGGCGATCCCACGCTGCTCGACCGCTATGTCCGCGCGCTGGAGCGCGTCGGGCGGCGCGTCCGTCTGTTCGACGGCGAGGACTGCGCGGTCGCGGGACTCGGCTTGCTGGAGGAATGACGATGCGCATCGACGACCTGCTCGCGGACGGCGCACCGCCGGTGGTCGCCATCCTGCGCGGGGTGCGACCCGACGAGGTGATCGGCATCACCGGCGCGCTCGTCGAGGCGGGCATCCGTTTGATCGAGGTGCCGATGAACTCGCCCGAACCCCTGGAGAGCATCGCGGCGATCCAGCAGGTCTTCGGAAGCGAGGCGCTGATCGGCGCCGGCACGGTGCTCGATGTCGCCACGGTCGATGCCGTCGCGGCGACGGGCGGCCGCATCCTCGTCACGCCCAACACCGAGCCCGCCGTCATCGCGCGCGCGATCGAACGGGGGCTC
>CAZZZX010000160.1:0-6793 GCA_964658585.1 uncultured Novosphingobium sp. | reverse complement strand
ACGCTCAACCTCGTCACCCAGCTCGGCGGCATGGTCGCCACCGTCCCGGCCGGCTCGGTGGTCGAGGGGCTGAAGAGCTATGCCGCGGAAGCGCGCGCGACCCAGCTCGTCGTCGGCAAATCCTCGCGCTCGCGCTGGTTCGAGTTTCGTCACGGTTCGGTGGTCGACCAGCTGATCCGCGAGACGCCGGGCCTCGCCGTCCATGTCCTGCCGCTTGAAAAACACACGCCGCCCAGGCGCCGCTGGCAGATCGACCTCGGCGAGCTCAAGCTCGGGCGCGCCTATGCGGTGAGCGGGCTGATGGTCGCGGGCGTCACGGCGCTCGGCACGGAACTGTTCCACATCCTCGCGCTGGCCAACGTCGCGTTGCTCTATCTGCTGCCGGTCATGGTGGCGGCGACCCGCTTCGGGCTCTGGCCGGGCGTCTTCACCGGCATCGTCTCGTCCGCCGCCTATAATTTCTTCTTCCTGCCGCCCGTTCACAGCTTCACGGTGAGCAATCCCGAAAATGTGGTGACGCTGCTCGTGCTGCTCGGCGTCGGCATCGTCACCAGCAGCCTCGCCTCGCGCGCCAAGACCCAGGCCGACCTCGCTGGATCGAGCGCGCGGCAGAACGGCGCGATCGCGGGCTTTGCGCGGCTCCTGACCTCCGCCGCCAACGACGACGAACTCGCGCAGGCGATCTGTGCGGAACTCAGCCGTCTGTTCGTCGTGCGATCCGTGCTGCTGCTGCCGTCGTCGAACGGGCCGATCCTCGCGGCGGCCAATCCGCCCGAGGACCGGCTCGCCACCATCGAGATGGCCGCGGCGCAATGGGCGATGGACAAGGGCCTGCCCGCGGGCCGCGGTTCGGACACGCTGACCGCCTCGGACTGGCTGTTCCATCCGCTCAAGACGTCGGACCGGACGCTCGCCGTCGTCGGGATCGCACGAGACGACGGATCGGGTCCGATCCGTTCGGATCAGCTTCCGCTGCTGATGAGCCTGATCGACCAGGCGTCGCTGGTGTTCGAGCGTCTCCAGCTCGAGACCGAGATGCGCAATCTCTCGCAGCTTCAGGATCGCGACCGATTGCGTGCCGCCCTGCTTTCGTCGGTGAGCCACGATCTGAGGACGCCGCTGACCTCCATCCTGGGCGGTCTTGCCGAGATGCGCCGCGAGGAGGCGCCGTCCGCGCTGCTCGACGGCGTCGAGGCGGAGGCGCAACGCCTGCAGCGCTTCGTCGCCAACCTGCTCGACATGGCGCGTGTCGAAGCGGGTGCGCTGAAGCTCAATCTCGAGGCGACCGACCTGACCGATGCGGTCGCCAGCGCGGTCCACGACACGCGTCGATCGCTCGAGGGCCACGATATCAAGCTCGATGTCGCACCCGATCTGCCGCTGGTCCGTATCGATGCCCAGCTCTTCCATCATTGCCTGCTCAACCTGCTCGACAATGCGGGACGCTACGCCGCCCCGAACACGCCGATCACCGTCGCGGCCCATCGCACGATCGGCCGCCTGACGCTCTCGATCATGGACGAGGGGGCCGGCATTCCGCCCGGGCGGGAGCAGGAGATCTTCGAGACCTTCCGTCGCATCGAAGGCTCGGACCGCTCGAAGGCCGGAACCGGCCTCGGGCTCGCCATCGTGAAGGGTTTCGCCGAAGCCATGGGGCTGAGCGTCGATGCCCGCAACCGCAGCGATCGCTCCGGCGCGAGTTTCAACATCCGGTTCCCCGACGCGCTGATCGTCCGGGACATCAGCGAGGACGCCTTGTGAGCAACGATCCCGTCATCCTGATCGTCGACGACGAAGTCGCGATCCGGCGCCTGCTGCGAGCGGCGCTCGAACGCGCGTCGTACAAGATCCGGGAGGCGATCAACGGCCGCGAGGCGATCGACATGGTCGAGCGCGAGGATCCGGCGCTGGTGCTGCTCGACCTGGGGCTGCCCGACCGGGACGGACTGGAACTCATTCCACTCATCCGCAAGCAGTCGCACGCGAGCATCCTCGTCGTCTCGGCGCGCGACGCCACCGACGAAAAGGTCGCCGCGCTCGATCTGGGCGCCGCGGACTATGTGACCAAGCCGTTCGACACCGACGAACTGCTGGCGCGGGTCAGGGCGACGCTGCGCAATCGGCTCACCAGCGAGGGCAGCCCGCTCACCGTCACGGCCGGCTCGCTCAGCATCGATCTGGTCGCCCGGCGGGTCACGCGCGACGGCGCCGAGATCCACCTCACGCCCAAGGAATTCACCGCGGTCGCCGAGCTTGCGCGTTTTCCGGGGCGCGTCATCACCCACCAGCAGCTCCTTCGCTCGATCTGGAGCAACGACTATGATCGCCATGTCGAATATCTGCGCGTCCTGATCCGCAGCCTGCGACAGAAGGTCGAGCCGGACCCGGCAAGACCCTCGCTAATCGTGAACGAGCTCGGCATCGGATACCGGCTGATCGGGCCGGCGACCTGAAGGCGACCGCCGAGCCGTCCCCGGCGCCGGTGCTCTCGATGCGGGTCGTGCCGCCGTGGGTGACGAGATCGTTCGGCCAAACCGTGCCCTCTATGAAGAGCGAATACGCTGGCGCTTGGTCGGTTGGCGCTGACGGCCGACCGCTCGATAGACTCGAGAAGAGGCTCGGTGGCTTTCGTGAGGCTCCTCGCGTCCGATAGAGCGCTCGCCGGTCTTGAACAAACTTCATCCGGTTTTGTATCGATTCGTGTGGAGCATTCTCGCCTGCAGACCCCATATCCGATTGAGATATCTTTTATCCGTTGCCAGCAATTATCGCGATGCGTAGATTTGGACAAAGGGTTTAGCCGGAGAACCCCATGACGGAGATGGACGCCTGTCCGGCTAGGAACGACCGGGCGATCGACGCCCGTACGCCATTCGGGCTGAGCATCGTGACGCCTTCGATCCGCAACCATCCTCCCGCGATCGCCGCCGCCGCCGCCGCCGAATAGGGCGCACGAGCAATCGACGGGCCGGATCGCTCGGCTTGCCGAATGATATCGTTACGTCGGGCAACGAGGCAGTACGGCGCGCTCGCTGCGCAGCGCGGCCTGGTCCGGGTCGTGACGATCATCGAGAGAGGGAGCAGGAATGTCTGACAAGGTTGTGAGGATCGGCGGCGCGACGGCGTTCGTGACCGACAGCACGATCGGGATACGGCAATTTCTGGCGATGCCGACGCCGCCCAGATATCTGCTGTTCGACATGATGGCGGAGGGCGTCCTGCCGCAGATCGGTCGCGCCGCCGGTGCCGGGGGCCCGGCCTACAGCCAGAGCTTCGTCGGCATCTTCGTGCTGCCCTTCCTGAAGGACGTGCTGGCACGGGGCATGAAGATGATCGCCAATGCGGGCGGCTTCGACGGCAAGGCGTGCGGCGAGGCGATCCGCACGGGCGCGGAGGCGCAGGGGCTGCATCCGAAGATCGCGGTGATCGACGGCGACGATCTGCGCCATCGCGTCGGGGAGTTTCGATCGCGGGGCTTCAGCGAGATGTTCTCGGGCGAGCCGATCGCCGAGCTGATCGCGCACGACGATACGCTGCTCAGCATGTCGGCCTATGTCGGCGCCTTCCCGATCGCCCAGGCGCTGGCCGAGGGGGCGGACATCATCGTCATCGGTCGCGCGGTCGACAGCGCCGCCGCGCTCGGCCCCCTGATCCATGAATTCGGCTGGGGTCCGGATGATTTCGACAAGCTTGCCGGGGGCACGCTCGCCGGTCACATGATCGAATGCTCCGCCCAGGTGACCGGTGGCACCTTCACCGACTGGGAGGAGGTGGAGGGCTGGGACAATATCGGCTTCCCGATCGCCGAGTGCCGCGCCGACGGCAGCTTCGTCCTCACCAAGCCCGAGGGTACCGGCGGCCTCGTCAGCCCGGCGACCTGCGCCGAGCAGCTGATCTACGAGGTCAGCGACCCGCAAGCCTATGTCGTGCCCGACGTGGTGTGCGACTTCGCCGATGTCCGGTTCCGCCAGACCGGCCCGCATCGCGTCGACGTGACCGGCGCGAAAGGCCGCGCGCGCACCGATGCCTACAAGGTGAGCTTCACGGTCGACGACGGCTGGCGCGCGACCACCGTCATCCCGATCCTCGGGCGCGACGCGGTCAGAAAGGCGGAGAAGACCGGCGCCGCGGTGATCGCGCGCACCCGCGACATCCTGCGCCAGCGCAACCTCGCCGACTGGCGCCAGACGCTGGTCGAAACGCTCGGCGCCGAGGCGATGTACGGGCCGAACGCCAGCACCGCCGCCCGTACGGTGCGCGAGGTGATCCTGCGGATCGTCTGCGACCACGACACGCAGGAGGGCGCACAGGTGCTGCTGCGCGAACAGGCGAGCATCATCAGCCACATGGCGCCCGGCACCTCGATCGCGATCACCAACGGAGCAAAGCCGCTCAATCGGATCGGCGCCTTCCTGCTCCCCAAGTCCGAGGTGAGCCTGACGCTGCACATCGACGGCAGATCGGTGCCCGTGCCCGTCGCGACCGATGGCGCGATGACCGAAGCCGCCGTTCCGGCAGCACCCCCGGCGCCCGGGGATCTCGATGGCGGCACGGTGCCGCTGTTCGCGCTCGCTCATGCGCGCAGCGGCGACAAGGGCAATCTGTTCAATGTCGGCGTGATGTCACGCAAGCCGGAATATCTGCCGGCGATCCACGCCGCACTTTCCGACGACGCCGTGCTGGGCCATTACCGGCATCTGGCGCTCGACCCCGCCAAGGTCTCGCTGGAGCGCTACTTCATGCCCGGCTTCGATGGCATCAACTTCGTCGTCAACGGCTGTATGCAGGGCGGCATGTCGACCTGCATGATGGTCGATGCCGGCGCCAAGGGCATGGCGCAGTTGATGCTCGAACACCCCGTCCCCATCCCGCGCGCGCTCCGCCAAGACCCCGCCGTCGCACGATGGATCGAGGACTGACGGACCCGGCGCGTCGGGCGCGGCCAGAACGGGCGGGACGCCGCGAACTCCTCATCCCGGTCGACCGCATGCCGGACCTATTCCGCGACTGGAATGCGATCCGCCACACTGCTGCGGTTGAGGCCTGCCTCCATCGCAACCAAGAAGATCGGCTGACCGTCGATAAGCGTATCGGGCGCAACGGAATCATGCAATCGGTGTACTGCTTCGACGTCACGGACCTGCTGGCTTGATACGAAGGGCTGGGGTGACGCCCGGCCTATAGGCTCTGCGGCCTCTAGGAGAGGGCGTAGGGACGCGACAGGCGGTCGGGGCACCCTTGGAAAAGCCTCGGCCGCCTGTAACTTATCTTGGCGGGCTACAGGCTATCGACGATGCTGTTGGGTCTCCCCGCTCCATGCCTAACGGTAGACACGACACGCCTCCCCTCTCGCGGGTCGAGCTGGATGACCATATCGACGACGGACCGGAGATAGGAGATCACCGAGGATCCCGACAGATGCTGAAGGCGCTGGAGCGTCAGCTGTTCGAAGGCGCCACCTGGACTGTCCGCGCGGACGGTCGTCATCGAGCCTGTATGGCCGGTGTTGACCGCGCGCAGAAAGGTGAAGGCTTCCGCGCTCCTGATCTCGCCGAGGATGATCCGGTCGGGCCGCATCCGGAGCGAGGCGACCAGCATGTCGGCCGTGGTGACCGTCGCCTCACCCAAGCCACCGCGCACGGCGAGCAGGGCGACGGCGTTGGGGTGCCGGAGCACCGGCTTGTCTTCTGAGACGACCGCGCGGACGAGCCGGGGGCGCGCCGAGTAGATTGGAGTCTCGAGGACCGCCGGCATCTCCACTACCTGCTGTAGAACAGGCAGCTGGCACGGCGCACAGCTGCATTAAATTCTGCACAGGTCGAGCGATCGGCTTGATCGACCGTCCGCGACCATGATCTTCGCGGCTTCGGAATGGAGGATCAGATGACGCCCGACGAACGCACGCTGCTCACGCGCTTCCTCAACGATCTCGTCGACGCCCGCGGTGTCTCGAAGGACCGGGAAGCCGACGCTATGGTGCACCAGGCGCTCGCATCCAACCCGGACGCCGCGTACCTGCTCGTCCAGCACGCGATCGTCGCCGATCAGTCGCTCCATGCCGCGCAGGCGCGGATCGCTGAACTCGAGGATCAGCTCCGCAACACGGCGCCTTCGCAGTCCCAGTCGACGTTCCTACCGCAGTCCCAGCCCCAGTGGCGCGACAACCGCCCGAGCTACAACCCTGTGCCGCAGGACTATGAGCCGATGCCGATGCAGGAGCGTCCGGGAATTTTCTCATCGAACAGCGGGCTGGGCAGCTTCCTTCGCAACGCCGGCACGACTGCGGCCGGCGTCGCTGGCGGCGAGATGCTGTTCAGCGGGATCTCGGATCTGTTCGGCGGCCATCACGGCGGCGGCTTCGGCGGCGGTCAGGGCTTTATGGACCGGCCCGAGGAGGTCGTCGTCAACAACTATGGCGACGACGATCGCGATGGCTTCCTGGATGACGACCGCAGCTCTTGGTAAGTCAATATGCGGTCTCGGCTGCGATATTCGTCATGTCGCGTTCAGCACCAGGCGTTACCGTTCGAGCCCGGGAGTGCGTCGCTTAGGATGCAGAGAGATGGCCAACGATAATCGTGTTCGGCAAGCGGGCTTGGTCGCGGGAGCGTGTGCTTTCGTGCTTGCCGTTGGTACCCAAGCGCTGGCTCAGCAGCCAGGTTACTACCCGCCGCAGGCCGGGGGCGATCAAGGTCCTCCGCCTGCTGGCTATTACGGTCAGCAGAGCGCGCCGCCGCAGGGCTCCTATGATCAGGGGCCGTCACCGGGCTACTATAACCAGAAGGGCGACCCT
>CAZZZX010000159.1:0-6798 GCA_964658585.1 uncultured Novosphingobium sp. | reverse complement strand
CGTGACGGCGATGGAATAGCGCGGAGGCGACGGCCGGGTGGCGTCGCTACCCGAACAGCAGCCGCGCCGCCTGGTCCCACAGCGCGGGCGTGCTCGCCGCGAGCAGCCCGGTGCGGCTGCCGGTCGCGCGATACGGCGATCCGTCGAAATGCGCGATGCGCCCGCCCGCCTCCGTCAGGATCAGCGCGCCGGGGAGATGATCCCAGGGCTTGGCGCGCCAGAACAGCGCGATGTCGTTCTCGCCCAGGAACAGCCGCGGATACTGTTCGCCCGCGCAATTGGGGATGTCCGCGGTGGTCAGCCCATGCGCGGCGCGCGCGACGATATCGGTGCGCACATCGTCGGGCAGGTATCGCGTGGCGAGCGCCGCCACGGGCAGCCGCGCGCCGGTGCCGCGCGTGCTGACGCGCTGGTTGTCGAGATAGGCGCCGCCGTCCTTCGCGGCATGGCACATCCGGCGGGTCGCGGGATCGAGGATCCAGCCGGCGCGGGTCTCGCCTTCTTCGAGCAGCGCGACCATGATCGCGAAGGGGTGGCGACCCTGCGCGAAATTGTGCGTGCCGTCGATCGGATCGACCACCCAGCAGCGTCCCCGGCCGATCGCGTCGAGCAAGGCGGGATCGGCCGCGACGCCTTCTTCCCCGACGACATGGCTGCCGGGCGCGATCCGCGTCAGCCCGTCGATCAGCCGCGCCTCCGCCTCGCGATCGGCGACGGTGACGAGATCGTCGGGGCCGTCCTTTTCCTCGATCTGGTCGGCGGCGAGCGTGCCGAACGAGCGCATCACGACATCGCGGCCGATCTTGCGCATCAGCCCATCGACCGCGGCATGGAGCGGGTGCATCGCGTCAGCTCCGATAGTCGGCGTTGATCGAGATGTATCCGTGCGTCAGGTCGCACGTCCAGATCGTCGCGCGGCCTTCGCCCAGGCCCAGATCGACGCCGATCCGCACCGCGCGCCCCTTTAGGTGCGCGGCGACGGGCGCCTCGTCGTAACCCTCGACCGCGAGGCCGCCGGCGGCGACCTGCGTATCGCCGAAACGGATCGCCAGCCGGTCGCGCTCGGCGGGTTCGCCGGCCTTGCCGACCGCCATCACGACGCGGCCCCAATTGGCGTCCTCGCCCGCGATCGCGGTCTTGACCAGCGGCGAGTTGGCGATCGAGAGGCCTACTGTCCGCGCGCTCGCGTCGCTCTCCGCGCCCGTCACCGCGACCTCGATGAACTTGGAGGCGCCCTCGCCGTCGCGCACCACCAGATGCGCGAGCTGCAGGCAGACGTCGGCGATCGCGGCGGCGAGCGCGTCGGCGCCGGGATCGTCGATCGTCGCGAGCGGCGCGTTGCCCGCCGCACCCGTCGCGAAGGCGAGCACCGTGTCCGAGGTCGAGGTGTCGCCGTCCACCGTGATGCACGAGAAGGAGCGCGCGTTCGCCGCCTCGAGCATCCGCTGGAGCAGGGGTGCGGCGATGGCGGCATCGGTGAACAGGAAGCCGAGCATCGTCGCCATGTCGGGCGCGATCATCCCCGATCCCTTGACGATGCCGACCACCGTGACGGTGCGGCCATCGACGATCGCGCTGGCCATCGCGCCCTTGGGGAAGGTATCGGTCGTCGAGATCGCGCGCGCCGCGGCTTGCCAGTCGCTTTCGGGTGCGGTCAGCGCGGCATCGACCCCGGCTTCGGCGGTGGCGATCGGCAGCGGCACGCCGATCACGCCCGTGGAGGCGACGAACACGTCCGATGGCGCGCAGCCGGTCGATTGCGCCACCCGCGCGGCGATCGCCTCGACCGCGGCGCGGCCGCGCGCGCCGGTAAAGGCGTTCGAGTTGCCGGCGTTGACCACGAGTGCCGCCGCCTTGCCCAGCGGCAGCGCGGCGCGGCACCATTCGACCTCGGGCGAGGGGCATTTCGATTGCGTGGTGACGCCGGCGACGCTGGTGCCCTCCGCGAACAGCGCGAGCGTCAGGTCGTCGCGCGCCCACGGCTTGTACCCCGCACGCACGGTCGCGACGCGCACGCCGGCGATCGGCGGCAGGGCGGGGAAGGGGACGGCGAGGGGGGAGACGTCGGTCATGCCGTCGGCGATAGCGCCGCTGCGTGACAGGGGGAAGCGCGGCGGCTTGACCCGCTGATTTGGCCAAGTCATCTTCGCGCCATGACCAAGCATTTCGACATCGGCGAGGCAAAGGCCCGGCTGTCCGAACTGGTCGCTGCCGCGGTGCGTGGGGAGGAGGTGATCCTCGACCGGGCCGGGCAGCCTCAGGTTCGCCTGGTGCCGGTCGAGATCAAAAGTGCTGCGGACGCTGAACGGATCGTCGCCTCGCGGCGTGCTGCGCTCGGGATGTACGAGCATCTTGTAACCGCACCGATCCCAAGCGTACGCGAGTTGAAGCCGACCGATGAGGAACTCCTCGAACGTGAGCGGCAGAAGTTTGGCGACCTTTTTTGACACCCATGCAATTCTCTGGCTCGGCACTCAACCCGGACGCCTGAGCCGGGCAGCCAAGCCGTTCTCGATGATGCGACGCAAACGCTGTCCGTCAGTGCGGTCACCGCATATGAATATACCGACCTCAATCGGCGCGGGCGGTTCGGCGGCGACTTCCAGCTGAGCCCACTACTTGCCAGCTTCGGTATGTCTGTCATCGACTATCCCGCCGAAGCCTACCACATCGCCGATACGCTCCCCGATCTCCACCGCGACCCCGTCGACCGGAGACTGATCGCGCACGCGCTCCATGCCGGACTGCCGATCGTCACTGCGGACGCGACGATCCGCCGCTATCCGGTCCGTACGATCTGGTGAGCCCGCGCCACCCCCGCGAATTGACACCCCACCGCCTGCCACCTAGATCGCACCCCTTGCTCGCGGCGGGATTTGCGGGTCGTCTCGGCGCGCCCGTTTCCCGCGATATCTGACTGGGAACGCACATGCTCGGCGGCATCGCCAAGGCCATTTTCGGCTCGTCCAACGACCGCTACGTCAAGTCGCTGCGCGGGATCGTCGACAGGATCAACGGCTTCGAGCCCGCGGTCTCCGCACTCGACGACGACGGGCTGAGGGCGCAGACCGTCAAGTTCCGCGCGCGGCTGGCCGCTGGCGAGGCGCTCGACGATCTGCTGCCCGAGGCGTTCGCGACGGTGCGCGAGGCGGCGAAGCGCGTGCTCGGGCAGCGCCACTACGACGTCCAGATGATCGGCGGCATCGTCCTCCATCGCGGCGAGATCGCCGAGATGCGCACCGGCGAGGGCAAGACGCTGGTCGCGACGCTCGCGGTCTATCTCAACGCGCTGCCCGGCACCGGCATCCACGTCATCACCGTCAACGACTATCTGGCGCGGCGCGATGCCGAATGGATGGGGCAGGTCTACACCTTCCTCGGCCTCACCGTCGGCGTGATCGTCCCCAACATTCCCGATCACGAGCGCCGCGAGGCATACGCCGCCGACATCACCTACGGCACCAACAACGAGTTCGGCTTCGATTATCTGCGCGACAACATGAAGTACGAGCGCGCGCAGATGGTGCAGCGCCCGTTCAACATGGCGATCGTCGACGAGGTCGATTCCGTGCTGATCGACGAGGCGCGCACCCCGCTCATCATCTCGGGGCCGACCGACGACAAGTCCGAACTCTACATGGCGGTCGACGCGGTGGTGAAGGGGCTCGACGCGGGCGACTACGAGCATGACGAGAAGGCGCGATCGGTGATCCTCACCGAGGACGGCACCGAGAAGGTCGAGCGGCTGCTCGAGGGTGCGGGGCTGCTCGAGGGCGACAATCTCTACGATTTCGAGAACACGCAGGTGGTCCACCACCTCAACCAGGCGCTGCGCGCGAATGTCGGCTTCAAGCGCGATACCGATTATATCGTCAAGGACGGCAAGGTCATCATCATCGACGAGTTCACCGGCCGGATGATGGACGGGCGGCGCTGGTCGGACGGTCTGCACCAGGCGGTCGAGGCCAAGGAGGGCGTGACGATCGAGCCCGAGAACCAGACGCTCGCCTCGATCACCTTCCAGAATTATTTCCGCATGTACCCCAAGCTCGGCGGGATGACGGGCACCGCCGCCACCGAAGCGTCCGAGTTCCACGACATCTACAAGATGAACGTCGTCTCGATCCCGACCAACGTGCCCGTCCGGCGCCAGGACGACGACGACGAATTCTACAAGAACATCACCGACAAGTACGGCGCGATCGCCAGGGCGATCCGCGAGAAGCAGGAGAGCGGCGGCCAGCCCGTGCTGGTCGGCACCGTCTCGATCGAGAAGTCGGAATTGCTGAGCGAGTTCCTCAAGCGCGAGAACGTCGCGCACAAGGTGCTCAACGCGCGCTACCACGAGATGGAGGCGCACATCGTCTCGCAGGCCGGCCGCATCGGCGCGGTGACGATCGCGACCAACATGGCGGGGCGCGGCACCGACATCCAGCTCGGCGGCAATCTCGAGTTCCGGATGCTCGACGAGCATCCCGATCTGGTCGAGGGCACCCCCGAATACGAGGCGCGGGCCGCCACCATCCGCGAGGAGATCGTCGCCGAGAAGGCCGCGGTGCTCGCCGCGGGCGGGCTGTTCGTGCTCGGCACCGAACGCCATGAGAGCCGCCGCATCGACAACCAGCTGCGCGGCCGCTCGGGCCGTCAGGGCGATCCCGGCCTCAGCCGCTTCTACCTCAGCCTCGACGACGATCTGCTGCGCATCTTCGGCCCGGAGACGCTGTTCGCACGGATGATGAACAAGAATCTCGAGGATGGCGAGGCGATCGTCTCGCCGATGATTACGAAGGCCATCGAGGTCGCGCAGAAGAAGGTCGAGGCGCGCAACTACGACATCCGCAAGCAGGTCGTCGAATATGACGACGTGATGAACGACCAGCGCAAGATCATCTACGAACAGCGCTCCGACATCATGGACCAGGCGACGGTCGACGACGTCACCGACGAGATGCGCGGCGAGACGGTGTCGGCGCTGGTCGGCGATGCCTGTCCGGTCGGCTCCTACCCCGAGCAGTGGGACGGCGAGATGCTGGCGGCGCGGGTGACCGACGTGTTCGGCTTCGCGCTGCCGGTCGTCGAATGGATCGCGGAGGAAGGCATCGAGCCCGCGACGCTCGCCGAGCGGATCAAGGAGCAGGCCGACGCGCAGATGGCGGCGCGGATGGACGAGGTCGGCGTCGAGACCTGGCGCGGGGTCGAGAAGAGCGTGCTGCTCCAGACGTTGGACGAGCATTGGAAGGACCATCTCTCCATGCTCGACGCGCTCAAGCAGGTGATCCACCTGCGCGCGTACGCGCAGAAGACCCCGATCAACGAATACAAGCAGGAAGCCTTCGCGATGTTCGAGCGGATGCTCGACGCGATCCGCGAGGACGTGACGCGCACGCTCGCCAACGTCCGCTTCCAGATGCCGCCGCCGCTCCCGGAACTGCCCGATTTCCTGACCATGCATCAGGATCCGCTGATGGCGATGGACGATACGCGCGACGCCGATGCCGGCACGCTCGGGCTGGTGACGACGCGGATCGCGCCGATGCAGATTCCGCAGCCGTCGATGCCCGACGAGATGGGTACCGATCCGGCGCAGTGGCAGGGCATGGTCAGTCGCAACGCGCCGTGCCCGTGCGGATCGGGCAAGAAGTTCAAGCACTGCCACGGCGTGTTGTAGGATCGGCCGTCTAAGCCAGCGCAACGTCCGTCGCCGTCACCACCCGGCTGATCCGCGGGAAGATCGCCTCGAACGCGAAACGGTGAGCCTCGGCCTTGGCCGAGCTGCACGCCTCCTCGACGATCACCACGTCGTAGCTGTGCTCCCAGGCCGAGCGTGCGGTGGATTCGACGCCGAAATTGGTCGCGATGCCGCCCAGCACGATCGTCTTCACACCGCGGCGGCGCAGCTGGAGATCGAGATCGGTGCCGGTGAAGGCGCCCCAGTGATGCTTGGTGACGACGATGTCGCCGTCGTGGCGAAGGCCGTCGACGAACGCCGACCAGTCGTCGTCGTCGGGCTGGAAGGTGCTCGGGGTGTCGACATTCTGCGGCGGAGAGAGCCCGTCGGCGAACGCGACATGGACGAGCACCACCGGGGCACGCGCCGCGCGGAAGCGTGCGGCGAGATCGATCGCGGTGGCGACCACCTGCGCACCGCTTCGCGGCGCGAGGTCGCGACCGACGATGCCGTTCTGAAGATCGATGAGGACAAGCGCGGTGGTCGCGGGATCGTAGCTCGGCATGGGCTGCTCCGGTTGGGGACGGACGGGTAACGCACGCCGTACGGACAGGCTGCGCGCCTCGTCCCGCAACGGGATCGATCGGGCGGTTGACTCGGGGCGCGACAAAAGAACAAAAGACGAACATGCTTGTCCATGTCTCCCCATCGAGTCGCGACGACGCGCGTGCCGTCCGGCTCGCGGCGCTGCGTGGCGAGATCGCGACGATCGAGGCCGGCCACCGTCGCACGGCGGCCGTGCTGCCGTTCGGGATCGCCATGATCGATGCGGCCCTGCCCGGCGGCGGCATCGCGACCGGCGCGCTGCACGAGGCGATCGGCACCGCGCCGACATTTGCCGACGAGGCGTGCGCGACCGTGTTCGTCGCCGGCATCGCTGCGCGGCTCGCCGGGCCGGTGCTGTGGTGCCGCCGCGCCGCCGATCTGTTCGCTCCCGGTCTCGCCCAGGCCGGGCTGCAGCCCGATCGCGTGCTCCATGCCGAGCTCGGCTCGGACGCGGACGTGCTCGCCGCGATGGAGGAAGGGCTGCGCGTCCCCGGGCTCGCCGCGGTGGTCGGCGAGGTGCGGCG
>CAZZZX010000158.1:0-6801 GCA_964658585.1 uncultured Novosphingobium sp. | reverse complement strand
CCGCCGCCGCCCGCGCCGGCGCCCGATCCCTGCGCCGCGCCGGTCGCAAAGGTCGCCGGATCGCCGCGATGCGCCGCGAACGGATCGTCGCTCGGCCCGCCGCCCTGGCGCACGCCGCCGCGCGCCGCGGCGGTGCTGCCGACCGGGGTGCCGTCGGTGCGTTCGGGGCGGGGTGCCGACACGCCCGCGCTGTCCTGGCGCTCGCCGCGCGGCTTGTCGGGATCGTGCGGCGCGACCGGCGCCTCGGTCGGCGCGGGAGGCTCCCCGCCAGGCAGCCAGGTCGCCTTCTTCGGTACGCCGTCGGTGGGAGCGTCATCGCCCATGTCGATCTCCTGTCGTCTCGCTCCTGCCCCAACGCGGCGGCTATCGTGCGGGTGCCGTCGAACCAACCGACATCCCGTACGTTGCCCCCACGATACCCCTTCGAGGAGCGATAACCATGGCCACCATCCGCACTGCGACCGCCCGCTACCAAGGTCTCGGCAAGGCCGGCAAGGGCTCGGTCTCGACCCAGTCGGGGACGCTCGACGACACCCAGTACGGCTTCACCTCGCGATTCGAGAGCGGCACCGGCACCAATCCGGAGGAGCTGATCGCCGCCGCGCATGCCTCCTGCTTCACCATGGCATTGTCCTTCGCGCTGGCGGGCGAAGGGTTCGAGGAGGGCACGCTCGACACCAAGGCGGCGGTGACGCTGGAGAAGGACGGTGACGGGTTCACCGTCACGAGGTCCGCGCTGACGCTGACCGCGGCGGTCCCCGGCCTGTCGCAGGACGCGTTCGAGAAGATCGCCGCGGGCGCCAAGGCGAACTGCCCGATTTCCAAGCTGCTCAAGGCCGAGATCACGCTCGACGCGACGCTGAGCGAGGCGGCGGTCGCCTGAGCCCGGCGCGGCGGGTCCGCGCCGCCCGTTGACCCGCCGCGCACGCCGCGGCACATCTCGCCGCATGTGGGAAGAGCTGCCGAGCGCGAACACGCTCACCATCGCGCACACGATCCAGCTCGCCGTCGCGCCGGTGTTCCTGCTTTCGGGCCTGGGCATGTTGCTCAACGTCTTCGCCCTGCGCCTGGCACGGTCGGTCGACCGATCGCGCGCGCTCGAGACGGCGTTCCCCGATCTGTCCAGGGACGAGCGCGGGCGCGCGGTGTGGGAACTGCGCATCCTCGATCGTCGCACCCGCCTGATCTTCGCGTCGATCGCGCTGTGTACCGTGAGTGCGATGGCGATCTGCCTCGTGGTTTCGCTCATGTTCGTGTCGCGGCTGATCGGCGGGGGCTTCGGGCGCACGATCGCTGGGCTGTTCATCCTCGCGATGGCGCTGCTGGTCGTCGCATTGTTCCTGTTCCTGGTCGAAGTGTACCAGGCCAACGCCTCGATCAAGCGCCGCAACGACCTGATCGAGCAGGGCCTCGACGACGGCGGTTTCTAGCCGCCTGACGCAACGCGATTGTGTTCCGCGCGGAGGCCGCTATCGCCCTCGGGCATGAACGTCACCGACCTGCGCGTCGCGCTGTTCAGCGGCAATTACAATTATGTCCGCGACGGCGCCAACCAGGCGCTCAATCGACTGGTCGAGTATCTGCTGCGTCAGGGTGCGGCGGTGCGCGTCTATTCGCCCAAGGTGAAGAAGCCCGCGTTCGAGCATGTCGGCGATCTCGTCGGCGTGCCCGCGATGCCGCTGCCGGGGCGTGCCGAATACCGGCTGCCGCTGGTGCTGACGCCGGGGGTGAAGAAGGATCTCCACCGCTTCGACCCGACGATGATCCATGTCGCCAGTCCCGAGCTGCTCGGCCATGCCGCACTGCGTCACGCGCGCAAGAACGACCTGCCCGCGATCGCCTCGGTCCATACCCGGTTCGAGACCTACCCGCGCTATTACGGCTTCGCGTTTCTCGAGCCGGGGGTCGAGGCCGGGCTCAGGCGGTTCTACCGACGCTGCGACGCGATCTTCGCACCCTCCGATTCGATGGCGCAACTGCTGCGCGACCAGCGCATGAACTTCGATGTCGGCATCTGGTCGCGCGGGCTGGACCGCAGCGTGTTCGATCCCGAGCGCCGCGACATGGGCTGGCGCCGCGCGCTCGGGATCGCCGACGACGAACTGGTGGTCGGCTTCTGCGGGCGGCTGGTGATGGAGAAGGGGCTCGACGTGTTCGCGGGCACGATCGATCAGCTCGGCCGGCGCGGTACCCGGGTGCGCGTGCTGATCGTCGGCGACGGGCCGGCGCGCGACTGGTTCGAGAAACGACTGTCGGACGATGCGGTGTTCGCCGGCTTCCAGCGCGGCACCGATCTCGGCCGCGCCACCGCCTCGATGGACGTGATGCTCAACCCGTCGGTGACCGAGACCTTCGGCAACGTCACCTTGGAGGCGATGGCGTGCGGCGTGCCGGTGGTCGCCGCCGATGCGGTCGGCAGCAGCAGCCTGGTCGTGCCCGGCGTCACCGGCGCGCTGGTCCGGCCCGGCGCGATCGCGGCGTTCGCGGATGCGGTCGAGCGCTATGTCCGCGATCCTGCGCTGCGCCAGGAGGCCGGCGCGGCCGGCCGGCGCGCCAGCCGCGCGTACGAATGGGACACGGTCAACCAGTCGATGGTCGACGGCTATCTGCGCATCGCGCGCCAGCGCGCGCTCGGCAGCCGCGGCGCGCCGGGGCTCGACGTCCCCTGGCCCGGCGCGCAGGTGCCCCCGGTGCGGTGAACACACGCCCTCCCCCGCGTGCCGGAGAGGCGGCTATGCCCACTCGAACGCCAGCGGCGCCTCGCGGAAGGCGAAACGGTCGAGATGCTCGGCGACGACGCGCTGCATCCGCGCAAGCTGGTCGGCGTCCGCCGCCTCGATGCGCACCGCGAGCATATCGTCGCCCGCGTCCAGCGTCGCCACCGCGCCGTTGCCGAACGGGATGACACCGCGCGCCGGATCGAAGCTCACCGCGAACTTGTGCGACCAGTGCTTGCAGAGCTGCTGGAGGTAGCGGCTCGCGCTGGCGGTGGGAACATGGGCGATACTGGTTTCGGACATAGGGACTCCGTCATGCGCCGCGCCTTTTTGCGCAGCCGGTCGAGATTGGGGACCATGGGTCTCGCTTTCGCGGATTACAGGCGTTCGATCTTGCGCGCCGCCTCGTCGATCAGCGCGACGATCTCGTGAAGCGTCTCGGGCGCGACATCGTCACCGCCGAGGCGGTTGGCGAGCACGAGGCGCAGATTGTGGATCGCACGGCGGATCGAGCCGCCATCGGTCCGCTCGCGCACCGCGCCCAGCCGGTCGAGCCGGGCCATCAGCTCGGCGATCTCGCCGGCCTTCTCGGCAAGCAGGCGGGTGCCCTCCTCGGTCACCGCGAAGTTCTTGCGCGCGCTGGCGTCGGGCTGCTCGACGATCTGGCCCATGTCGCCGAGCATGGTGAGCGTCGGGTAGACGACGCCCGGGCTCGGCGCATAGGCGCCGCCGGTACGCGCTTCGATCGCGCGGATCAGGTCGTAGCCGTGGCGAGGCTCGTCGCCGATCAGGCGGAGCAGGACGAGCCGCAGTTCGCCGCCGTCGAACACCCGGCGCCGCGGGCCGCGCGTGCCCTCCTCGCCCCACAGGGTGGCGCCGCCATGCCGGCCGCCGCCGAAGCCGCGGCCGCGCATCGCGTGCCGCCCGATCGGGTCGCGGTCGTGGCGGCCATATTGATGAAATCCGAATCGCATCTGTGTAATCCTCTATCTCAGATGCCCTAAAGATATATCTTGAGTCGTCCGAGATGCAAGCGCGGATTGCATTCGGACGATTGACCGCGTTCCGACACGCCCCTAGACGCGTCGACGGGCCACGCCGTCCCAACGCGGCGCGTGCTCTCTGTGAGGAGAGTCTGCATGACTGATACGTTGCGTTCGGGCGCTACCGCTGCGCCTGCCGATCGTCCGACCGCCGCCAAGCCGGCGCGCCCCCATTTCTCGTCGGGCCCCTGCGCCAAGCCGCCGGGCTGGGATGCCGCCAAGCTGCCCCACGCCTCGCTCGGGCGCTCGCACCGCTCCAGGCTCGGCAAGAGCCGCCTGCAGCACGCGATCGACCTGACCCGCAAGATCCTCCAGGTGCCCGACACCCACCGCATCGCGATCGTGCCCGGATCGGATACCGGCGCGGTCGAGATGGCGATGTGGACGCTGCTCGGGCAGCGCGCGGTCACCACCGTCGCCTGGGAAAGCTTCGGCGAAGGCTGGGTGACCGATGCGGTCAAGCAGCTCAAGATCGATCCGATCGTGGTCAAGGCGCCCTATGGCGAACTGCCCGACATGGCGGCGATCGACCAGGATACCGACGTCGTCTTCACCTGGAACGGCACCACCTCGGGCGTGCGCGTGCCCGATGGCGACTGGATCAGGGACGATCGCGAGGGGCTGCTGATCTGCGACGCGACCTCGGCCTGCTTCGCGCAAGCCGTGCCGATCGACAGGCTCGATGTCGTCACCTTCTCCTGGCAGAAGGCGCTCGGATCGGAGGGCGCGCATGGCGTCATCATCCTCTCGCCGCGCGCGGTCGAGCGGCTCGAGACGTACACGCCGGCCTGGCCCCTCCCGAAGATCTTCCGGCTGGTCGCCAAGGGCAAGCTCAGCGAGGGCATCTTCAAGGGCGAGACGATCAACACGCCGTCGATGCTCGCGGTCGAGGACTATATCTGGGCGCTCGAATGGGCGCTGCAGCTCGGCGGCCTGACCGCGCTCGTCAAGCGCGCGGACGACAATGCCGCCGCACTCGACGCGCTGGTCGCGGAGCGGCCGTGGCTCGATCATCTCGCCGCCGATCCCGCGGTGCGATCGAACACCTCGGTGTGCCTGAAGTTTGCGGGCGAGGCGGTCGCCGGCCTCGACGAGGAAGGGCAGAGCGCGCTCGAGAAGAAGATCGTGGCGCTGCTCGAGGCGGAGGACGCCGCCTATGATCTCGGCTCGTACCGCGACGCGCCGCCGGGCCTGCGCATCTGGTGCGGCGCGACGGTGGAGACCGCCGACATCGAGGCGCTCGGCCCCTGGCTCGACTACGCCTTCGCGCAGGCGCGTCTCTAGACCCCTCTCCCTTTCCGGTCCGTCACCCCGGACGCGATCCGGGGTTCCGCTGCTCCCGTCCGTCACGAGGCGGCGCGACCCGGATCACGTCCGGGGTGACGAATATGCAAGGACATAACGACATGCCCAAAGTCCTCATTTCCGACAAGATGGACCCCCGCGCCGCCCAGATCTTCCGCGAACGCGGAGTCGAGGTCGACGAGATCACCGGCAAGACCCCCGACGAGCTCGCCGCGATCGTCGGCGACTATGACGGGCTCGCGATCCGCTCGTCCACCAAGGTGACCAAGGCGATCCTGGCGGCGGCGACCAGGCTCAAGGTCGTCGGCCGCGCCGGCATCGGCGTCGACAATGTCGACATCCCCGCCGCCTCCGCCGCGGGGGTGGTGGTGATGAACACGCCGTTCGGCAATTCGATCACCACCGCCGAGCACGCCATCGCGCTGATGTTCGCGCTCGCCCGCCAGCTCCCCGAGGCCGATGCCTCGACCCAGGCGGGCAAGTGGGAGAAGAACCGCTTCATGGGCGTCGAGCTGACCGCCAAGACGCTGGGGCTGATCGGCGCGGGCAATATCGGCGGGATCGTCGCCGACCGCGCGCTCGGCCTCAAGATGAAGGTGATCGCCTACGATCCCTTCCTCGCCCCCGAGCGTGCGCAGGACATCGGCGTCGAGAAGGTCGAGCTCGACGAGCTCCTCAAGCGCGCCGACTTCATCACGCTGCACACCCCGCTGACCGACCAGACACGCAACATCCTCTCGGCGGACGCGCTGGCGAAGACCAAGCCCGGCGTGCGCATCGTCAACTGCGCACGCGGCGGGCTGATCGACGAGGTCGCGCTGAAGGCGGGGCTCGACAGCGGTCACATCGCGGGCGCCGCACTGGACGTGTTCGTCGAGGAGCCCGCCAAGGCGAGCCCGCTGTTCGGCACGCCGGGCTTCGTCTCGACCCCGCATCTCGGCGCGTCGACCACCGAGGCGCAGGTCAACGTCGCGATCCAGGTCGCCGAGCAGATGGCCGATTTCCTCGTCTCGGGCGGTGTCACCAACGCGCTCAACATGCCGAGCCTGTCGGCGGAGGAGGCGCCCAAGCTCAAGCCGTACATGGCGCTCGCCGAGCGGCTGGGCTCGCTGCTCGGCCAGCTGGAGGGCGACGCGATCCAGGCGGTATCGATCGAGGTCGAGGGCGCCGCCGCCGATCTGAACCAGAAGCCGATCACCGGCGCGGTTCTCGCCGGGCTGATGCGGGTCTATTCGGACACGGTCAACATGGTCAACGCAGCGCCGCTCGCCAAGGAGCGCGGGCTCGACGTGCGCGAGGTGCGCCACGAGCGCGAAGGCGACTATCACACGCTGGTCCGCGTCGTGGCGCGCACCGCGGGCGGGCCGCGCGCGGTCTCGGGCACGCTGTTCGGCATGACCGCGCCGCGGCTGGTCGAGATCTTCGGCATCAAGGTCGAGGCCGATCTCGCCGGGCCGATGCTCTACATCGTCAACGAGGACGCGCCGGGCTTCATCGGCCGGCTCGGCACGACGCTGGGCGAGGCGGGGGTCAATATCGGCACCTTCCATCTCGGGCGGCGGACGGCGGGCGGCGAGGCGGTGCTGCTGCTGTCGGTGGACACCGCGGTCGACGAGGCGCTGATGGCGAAGGTCTCGGCGCTGCCGGGCGTGAAGCGGGTCAAGGCGCTGGATTTCTGAGGCGACACGCGCGACAGCCCCGCCCCTTCGGGCGCATCGGGTGAACTACGCCCACCT
>CAZZZX010000157.1:0-6801 GCA_964658585.1 uncultured Novosphingobium sp. | reverse complement strand
GACGACGCCCGAGATCATGTCCTATCTTGCCGAGGAATTGAGCGACAATGCGACGCACGGCCGGCGCAACGACGTCACCGCGACCCGCCTGCTCGACGGCGAGGTCTCGGAAGCGTGGCGGGAGGACGATACCGACTATGCGACCATCGTGATGCGCTACGAGAGCATCGACGTGACGCGCGATCGGACCACGCGCGCGGTCCTGGCCGGCGATCCCGGCCGTCCGACCGAGACGACCGAACTGTGGACCTTCGTGCGTCCGGCCGGCTCCTGGAGCGGGTGGAAGGTGTCGGCGATCCAGGGCGACTAGGCACGGACGCCGCGTTCAGCGCGTCTGTTGCACTGCGGCAACACTCTGCACAAGTGTTGGGACAGCCGGAACGGTCCGCCGACGATCCGGTTGTGCGAGTCCCAATCGAAAAGGCAGTTTCATATGCGTTCCGTAGCAATCGCACTTCTCGCCGCCGCCGCCCTCAGCTCGGCGGCTTCCGCTCAAGACACGACCTTCCGCGGGTTCCGGATCGAAGGCAATGCCGGCTATGACTGGTTCAAGACCCAGGGCTCGCAGCACGGCAAGTTCGGGTTCGGCGGCTCCGGCGGTTTCGACGGCCAGATCGGCGATAAGATCGTGATCGGGCCCGAGGTCAACTACTGGCAGCCGAACCATCGCGACAATCTCGTCGGCTTCATCAACACGCAGGGCAATTCGGCGCTGCGCCAGTCGCGCTATCAGCTCGGCGCCGCGGTCCGCGTCGGTTACCTGGTCACCCCGGACTTCCTGGTGTTCGGCAAGGGCGGCTACGTCAGCGACGATCAGCGCCGCGTCGTCTTCAACAAGGCCGGCGCCCTGATCATCAACGACCGCTTCCGCACCGACGGCTATCAGTACGGCGGTGGTCTCGAATACACGCTGCACGATCGCTTCTCGTTCGCGCCGACCGGCCTGTACGTGTCCGCGCAGTACGTCCGCGACAAGTATAACGATCGCTCGACCGATCAGCACGCGATGGGCGGTATCGGCATCCGCTTCCGCTGAACGCTCGATCCGGGCCGGTCACGCACCGGCCCGGACTTGCCGGTCGCCCGTACGGTCACGGCACGGCGCAAGACCTCGGCCGACGCGATACCGTCGGCGACGTTCGTACCTGAAATGGCGACTGGCGCGAGTGACGGGACTTGAACCCGCGACCTCCGGCGTGACAGGCCGGCGCTCTAACCAACTGAGCTACACCCGCGCTTTTCGGGACCCCGGCTGGCGGGGTGGGCGCGCTCTAAGGGAGCCCCCCCGGCGTGTCAAGCGATGCCGGCGGGCTCGTCGACATCCGGCGGCCGCGCCGCGAGCGTGCCCGATTCGAACAGGAAGCCCGCGATGTCCGGCCGCCCCGCCGCATCGAGCACGGTGCGGCTGATGATGAGCAGCGGCACCGCCAGCACGGCGCCCGCGGCGCCCCACACCCAGCCCCAGAAACTCAGCGCGACGAGGATCAGCAGCGGGTTTATCGTCAGCTTGCGCCCGACGATCGTGGGCGTGACGATGTTCGCCTCCACGAGGTGGAGCATGATAAAGATCGCCGCCGGCGCCGCCGCCGCCCATGGCTCGACGAAGGTCATCAGCCCGCCGAGCAGCAGCAGGCATGCCGCGCCGATCGGCCCGACATAGGGGATGTAGTTGAGCAGCGTCACCAGCCCGCCCCACATCGCGGGCGTCGGCAGCCCGAGCATCCAGGCGGCGGCGGTGACGATGAAGCCGAGGCACAGGTTGATGATGGTGATGGTGGCGATGTAGGACGAGGTCGCGTCGACCACGTCCTGGATCACGCGCGCCAGCGTCATCGCCGACGAGAAGCTCGATCGCCGCATGATCGTGTGACGACGCATGTTGGACCAGCCGGCGAGGAAGAAGAAGATCACCAGCATCGCGAAAACGAACTGGATGATCGCGAACGGCGCCGAACTGGTGAGCAGCGACAGCAGCGAGTTGGGCGTCTCCAGCGTCACGATCCGTGAATGCGCGGCCTTGGTGAGCGCCACGCTGCTGGCCATCTCGTCGATCGACTTGTTGAGGCTGGCATAGACCTCGATCAGCGGTCGCATCGTCGTCTTGATCTGGCCGATGCGCTGGGGAAGCAGCGCCACCCAGTTGGTCGCGGGCACGAGGATGGCGGCGATCGCGAGATTGGCGATGCCGACGAAGAAGACCAGACACAGGAACGCCGCCGCGCCGGACGGCACGCGGCGGCGCTCGAGCCATTCGAGCAGCGGCACCAGCGCCACCGCGATGACCAGCGCCGCGGTGGTCGGCAGGAAGAATTCGGCACCGGCCTTGAGCGCGAAGGGCAGCGCCAGCACGAACAGCAGCCCCATCACGAGCGTCAGCGAGGCGAGCAGCCGGTCGCGATGATAGGCCACCGCCCCGCCCGCGGCATAGGGATCCTGATAGCGCTCGAACGATTCGTCCGCGCCGGGCTGGGCGTCGTCGTCGCGTTCGTCCTGCGGCCGGCTGCTCGGCTGATCCATCGCAATCCCCGCGCCCGCGGGATTCGGGCGTCGCGACGTCAGTCTAGCATGGGCCGTGATGGCCGGCGAATTCGCCCCCGATCACTCCGCGGGCAGGCGCCAGGCGATGCGGCTCGAGAAGCTCGCCGCGATCGGCATGCCGCCGGCATCGCGCGCCGGCTCGAACCGCGCACGCCGCATCAGCAGCCGGCACGTCGCCTCGTCCAGCGCATCCGAGCCGCTCGACGCGATGACGGTACAGGCGGTCGCGCGGCCGTCCGCGCCGAGATCGAGCCGGAAGCCGGTCCGCCCCTCCTGCCCGGCACGCAGCGCCGCGGGCGGATAATCCTCCGACCGCACCCACGACCCCGGGTCGCGTCGCGGCGTCGCGCGGCTCGAACGATCGACAGGGGGTGGCGGCGGTGGGGGCGGCAGGACCGAGAGAACCGACCCTTGCTGGTCGAGCGTGAGGTCGGATCTGGGCAGGGCGACCGTCGCGCTGTTCGGAAGAGGTGGCACGATCGTCGCGGTCGTCGCGGTCGGGACGGCGGTCCGGACATGGGAGTGCGGCGGCGTGCGCTCCGGCGGTGGCGGTGGCGGGGTCGGTGCCGCCCATTCGTGAACGATCAGCGGACGTTCGGTCTGGTGTACGACGGTCATCGCCAGCCCCGTCGCCAGCACGAAGCCGATCCCGCCGACAAGGACGGTGGCGGCGACACCCGACAGGGCCGTTTCCCGGCTCCGGTCGCGATCCACATAGGCCATGCAGACATCTCCTCTTCCTGAGAGAAGGAGAGGCTGCGCCACGCGCGGCCGCGATGCAAGAGATATTATCTCATATCTTATGCCGCGGTGCGGCAAGCGCGCCTACCATGACAGCATTGTAACGGAGCCGGCGCGTGGCTGTCATCACCGGGGCGCTAGGCGGGCGGCGTCCGAGAGTGAAAGAACAGTCCATGCCTTACCATCGCGTGATCGCGGATCGACGAGCGACGTCGCCATGCCGATCCGCCGATTTCTGTTCTTGTGCGCTGCGGTACGACCGTTAGTGAGCGACCGCCCGAGCGAGGAGCCGACGACTCTCGTGATCCATCCAGACGAAAGCGCCGCGTTGCCGCACGCCCCCGCGCTGGGGCGCGCCCGCCAGGTGCGCATCCTGATCCTGGTCGCGCTCCTGGTGATCGCGCTGGCCATCGTCGTCCAGGTCGTGCGCTGGCTGGATCGGCCGGTCGATCAGCCGCCGGCCGCGCTGCCCGCCGGAACCTTCCGTCCGACGCCGCAGCAGATGTCCGAGCTCAAGATCGAGCGCGTCGGCACGGGTGACGATCCCGCCGGCGTCTCGGCGACCGGCACCATCTCGGTCGACGAGGAACATAGCACGCCACTGGTGCTGCCCTATTCGGGTCAAGTCCAGCAGGTGCTGGTGCAGGCCGGCCAGCATGTCGATCAGGGTCAGGCGATCCTGCGCATCGCCTCGCCCGACTTCGTCGATGCGCGCAACGCGCTGTTCGCCGCGGCCGCGCAGCGCGCGACGGCGGTCGCGCAGCTCAAGACCGCACAGGAGACCGAGAAGCGACAGGCCGCGATCTTCGCGACCGCGGGCGGCGCACAGAAGGATTTCCGTCAGTCCGAAAGCGATCTCGTCGCCGCCCAGTCGGCGATGCGCAGCGCCGAGGCGGCGCTCGGCGCGGCACGCGACAAACTGTCGCTGCTCGGCAAATCGCCCGACGAGGTGCGCCGGCTGGAGGCCGCCGGCGAGGTCGCGGGCATCTACTCGCTCACCACCTTCCACGCGCCCGTTTCGGGCACGATCGCCAGCCGCGACGTCGCGCCGGGGCAATACGTCACCGCCGGAGGCGACAAGCCGATCGCGACGATCGCCGACCTGTCGCGCGTCTGGCTGGTCGCGCAGGTCGCGGAGAGCGACGCGGCGCGCGTCCATCTCGGCGATCCGGTCGAAGTCACGACGCCGGCCTATCCGGGCCGCATCTTCCACGCGACGCTCGACAACATCGCCGCCTCGCTCGATCCCGATACCCACCGCCTGCCGGTGCGTGCGACGGTCAGCAATCCCGACGAGGCGCTCAAGCCGCAGATGTTCGCCAGCTTCGCGATCCGCAAGCCGGGCGAGCAGCAGGCCCTGCTCGTCCCCTCCTCCGCGGTGATCCACGAGGGCGACAGCGCGCGCGTCTGGGTGGCGAGCCCCGACGGGCTGCTGCGCGTGCGCTCGGTGGTGATCGGCGACAGCGCCAACGGCATGGACCGCATCACGTCGGGTCTCGCGCGCGGGGAACGGGTCGTCACCGCCGGCGCCATCTTCGTCAACGAGGCGGGCCTGGGCGAGTGACTGCGCGATGAATCGGCTGGTCCAGTTCGCGCTGCGCCAGCGCATCCTGATGATGGTCCTGCTCGTCGGGATGATCCTCGCGGGCGGCGTCGCCTTCGCCAATCTGAACATCGAGGCGTACCCCGATCCGGTGCCGCCGATGGTCGAGGTCGTCACCCAGTCGCAGGGCATCTCCGCCGAGGAGATGGAGCGCAACGTCACCATTCCGGTCGAGGTCGCGATCGCCGGCCTGCCGCATCTCAACGCGGTCCGGTCGATTTCGCTGTTCGGCCTGTCCGACGTGAAGATCCAGTTCACCTACGATGTCAGCTTCCAGCAGGCCGAGCAGATGGTGCTCGGCCGGCTCGCGCAGATCGGTAATCTGCAGAACAATGCGCAGCCGCAGATCTCGCCCACCAGTCCGGTCGGCGAGATCTACCGCTACCGCCTGGTCGGGCCGCCCGGCTATTCGGTGATGGATCTCAAGACGCTGCAGGACTGGGTGCTGCAGCGCCGCTTCAAGCGCATCCCGGGCGTGATCGACGTCACCGGCTGGGGCGGCAAGCTGCGCACCTACGAGGTGGTGATCGACAATGACCGCCTGCAGGCGCACGGTACGACCATCTCCCAGGTGATCGCCGCGATCGGCAAGTCGGACGGGAATGTCGGCGGCCAGACCGTCAATTTCGGGCCGCAGAGCGCGATCGTGCGCGGTGTCGGGCTGATCCAGTCGGCCGATCAGATCGGCAACGTGCTGGTCGCCTCGAACAACGGTACGCCGACCTTCGTCCACGACGTCGCGACGCTGCGTATCGGCAATCAGCCGCGGCTGGGCATCGCCGGCGAGGGCCGCGACGACGATGTCGTGCTCGGCATCGTGCTGATGCAGCGCGGCGCCGAATCGACGCCGACGATCGCCGCGGTCAAGCAGGAGATCGACACGATCAACGCCGGCGGCGTGCTCCCCCCCGGCGTGCATATCGAGCGCGTCTACGATCGCTCCGACCTGATCCACGTCACCACGCATACGGTGATGCACAACCTGATCGAGGGCGTGCTGCTGATCTTCGTGCTCCAGTGGCTGTTCCTGGGCGATCTGCGCAGCGCGGTGATCGTCGCGCTGACCATTCCCTTCGCGCTCGCCTTCGCGGTGCTGATCCTCACCATCCAGGGCGAGAGCGCCAATCTGCTGTCGGTCGGCGCGCTGGATTTCGGGCTGGTCGTCGACGCCTCGGTCATCATGGTCGAGAACATCTACCGGCACATGGCCGAACGCTCCGAACATGTCTCGGCGGGGCATGGCCATTTCAATCACGCCAGCCGCTTCTCCTCGATCCTGCGCGCGTCGAGCGAGGTCAGTCGCGGCATCTTCTTCGCCGCGGCGATCATCATCGCGAGCTTCCTGCCGCTGTTCACGCTGACCGGGGTCGAGGGGCATATCTTCGGCCCGATGGCGAAGACCTATGCCTACGCCATCGCCGGCGGCCTGATCGCGACCTTCACCGTCTCGCCGGTGCTGTCCGCGCTGCTGCTGCCCGACAAGCTCGCCGAGACCGAGACCTTCATCGTCCGCCGCCTGCGCAAGCTGTACGAGCCCGCCGCCGCGTTCGCGCTGGTCAACCGGACGCTCGCGGTCGGCGGCGCGGTCATCCTGTTCATCCTCGCGATGGTCGCGGTGCGCTCGCTCGGCATCGAGTTTCTGCCGCATCTCGAAGAGGGCAATCTCTACATCCGCGCGACGCTCCCCGCCTCGATCTCGCTCGAGGCCGGCCAGCCGACGGTCAACGGCATCCGCGACATCATCGCGAGCTATCCCGAGATCGACCATATCGCCTCGACCCATGGTCGGCCCGACGACGGCACCGATCCCACCGGCTTCTTCAACGCCGAATTCTACGCGCCGCTCAAGCCGTTCGACACCTGGCCCGCGGGCATGGACAAGCAGAAGCTCACCGAGGAGCTCCAGAAGCGGCTCGAGG
>CAZZZX010000156.1:0-6845 GCA_964658585.1 uncultured Novosphingobium sp. | reverse complement strand
AGATGTCGGGCGACCAGCCCGCGAGCGCACCCGCCAGCCCCGCCAGCCGCGCCGCGCGCTCGGCGAAGGTCATCGCCCCTTGAGCACCTGCTGGAGCAGCGTGCGGACGAGCGGGGTCAGCGCCGCCAGTCCCGCCTCGACCACCGCCTCGCCGAGCCCGTCGCGATCGAGCGCGGCGGGCCGGTCGGCGAGGCAATGCCAGACCAGAGCGACCGTCTCGGCGAGCGTCAGCCGGCCCGCCGCGGCACGCTCGACCAGCGCGAACAGCGGGCCGAGCTCCTGCTCGGCGGCGACCAGCGCGGCGAAACTCGGCCGCACTGTCAGCACCTGGCCGGCGACGCTCAGCGCGGCCTCACCGCGCGCCGGATTGGCCACGCTCACAGGCTCTGCACCAGGCCCGAGGATTCCAGTGCGACCGTATAGGAACGCTCGCCGTTGAAATCGCCGGCATAGTCGAGCCGGGTGAGCAGGAAGCGGCCCTGCATCCGGTCGCCGCTCTGGAAGCTCAGTTCGTAATCGTCGATCGTCCCGGCGAGCGCGTTGGCCTTGATCCGCGCCTCGGCAGCCGAGCCGGTGAACACGCCCGCGGCGGAGACCGAGACGCTGCGCGTGCCCGCGCCGCTCAGCAGCTCGCGCCAGCCGCCCGAATCCTTGCTGGTGATCGCCACCATCTCGCCCGCGATCGTGAGCTGCGTGGTGCGCAGCCCCGCCACCGTCGCATAGGCGGGCGGCGCTGCGCCGTCGCCGATCTTGAGCAGGAAGGCCGCTCCGCTTTCGACACCCATGGCAGGTCCTTTCGTCAGGTCGTTGATGTTTCGAGCGTTCGTACCCGGTAATCGAGCCGCACCGCCCAGGGTGCATCGGCAGCACGGACGATCAGGCCGCGCAGCAGCACGAGGCTGGCGATGCGATGCCCGGGCAGGTCGCGCGGCATCGCCTCGATCGCGTCCTCCGCCGCGGCGGCGAGCGCATGGAGCCGTGCGGGCGTGCCGCCATCGTCCCGGATCGCGATGCTCGTCCGGATCTCGCGGCCGCGCGCATCCTTGGTGCTCCAGTCGGTCGTGCCGCCGTCACCGATCGCGACGAAGGGCGTGGCGGCATCCGCGGGCGGCCCGTCGAACACGCCGATGCCGAGCGTGCCGAGCGCCGCGACCAGCGCGCGCTGCACCTCGATCGCGGCGCTCATCGCAGCAGCCCCGCGAAGTCGCGCAGCCGCGGATCGGTCAGCGCGCGTCGGCCGAGCGCCACGCCCTGCAACGCGATGCCGTCGTCGGTGGCGACCACGGTCACGTCGGGCGGCACCTCGGCGGCCACGCGCAGCTGCAGGCGATCGCGCACCGCCGCCATCGCCTGCGCGATCCGCATCGCGAAGTCCTGCGCGGCGATCATCGCACCTCCTCCGTGCGCAGCACGATGCGATCGGGCAGCGTCGGATCGGTCTCGCTCCGCCGCACCGCGAGCGTCAGCCCGTGCCAGCGCAGCCGCCGGGGCACCGCCACGCCGGCGCGCAGCGTCAGCGCCCAGCGCAGCCTGAGCCCGGCCTCGTCGAGCGGCGCCGCGCCGTCGGGACGCACCGCCGCCCACACCGTCACCCCGTCCACCCAGCCGCCGCTCGCGCCACCGAGATCGTCGCGCACCGTCGCGCGCTCGAGAAAGGTCACGCGCTCGCCGAGCGCGCCCGCGAACCCGCTCATGACAGCCGCATCCGGCGGAACGGCCGCCACAGAGCGGTCACCGCGGCGGGCGGCCCCGCGCCGTCGCCCTCGTCGCGATGCGCATGGAGATGCGCGACGAGCCGTATCACGCCCTGGCGCAGCGGCGCGGGCAGCCCCGGCCAGTCCGCGGCGAGCCCGGCGCGATAGGCCACCGACACACGGCTCGCGCCGCCGGCATCGCGCACCTGCACCCAGCCGTCGCCGGTCGCATCGATGTCGATCGCATAGCGGTCCGCGGCGAGCGGCGTCATGACGCCGTCGGGATCGAGCGCCGCGACCGCGCCGATCGACGCGACCGGGGTCGCGGGCAGACGCTGCCACGCACCGCACGCGACGCCCAGCACCGCGGTGCGATCCGCGACCAGCGCCGCGAGACCGGTGAAGCGTTCGCACAGGTCGAGCGCCGCGCCGATCAGCGTGCCGAGCAGATCGTCCTCGTCCGCGGTTTCGATCCGCAGATACGCCTTGGCTTCCGCCAGCGCGCCGTCGGGCGGCGCGTCGATTGCTGTCGCCATGATGGCTCCGATCATGAGTAGAAACAGCGGGCATCGGTTCGGGCCGAGCGAAGCCGCGCGACTTCGCCCGGGGCGAACGCGGGTTGCGCGGCTCAGGCCGCCGCGAACCGCATCAGCTTGATCGCCTCGCTGTTGGCGACCGCGCCGCCGACCCGGCGGGTCGCGTAGAAGTGGACGAACGGCTTGTGCGTATAGGGATCGCGCAGGATCGCGGTCTCCGCGCGCTCGGCGATGAGATAGCCCGCCCGGAAGTTGCCGAACGCGATCGGCATGGTGCCGGAGCCGATGTCGGGCATGTCCTCGGCCTCGACCACCAGATAGCCGAGCAGCGTGTCGGGCTGGCCCGTCACCAGTCCCGGCTGCCAAAGGAACGCGCCGTCGCTCGTCTTGAACTTGCGGATCGCGGACAGCGTCGCGGAATTCATCACGAACACCGCGCCCTGACGATAGGGCGAGCGCAGGCTCTGGACGAGATCGATCAGCCGGTCCTCGGGCGCGCTCGCCGGGAAGCCGCCGTCGATCCCGGTGGCGAGGTACTGAAGCGTGCCGAACGCGCGCACCCCGTCGGCCTGCGCGGAGACGGGCGCCGAGAGAAAGCCCCTGGGCTTGTTCACCCCGTCGCCCGCGACGAATGCGGCGCCCTCGGCGCGCGCGAACTCGCCCGCGATCTCGCCCGCCAGCCACGTCTCGACATCGAAGGCGGCGTCGTCGAGCATCGCCTGGCTGGCCGCGGGGTTGGCGAACAGGTCGCCCATCGGCGGCGCGACCTCGGCGAACACCGGCGTCGCGGTCTCGGCGCGCGCGCCGTCCTCCGCCGCCCAGCCGCTGGCGATGCCGCCGGTCGCGACCAGCTTGCGATAGCCCGACGAGCCGACCGTCACGACGGTGGCGATGCCGCGGATCGGCGAGGTCGCGGCGAGCACGGTGGCGATCTGCGCGTCGATCTCCTGCGGCACCGCATAGCCGCCCGCGGCATCGGTGACGCCCTCGATCGCCTTGGTCTCGACACCCAGGGTCGAGCCGGCGCGCAGATAGCGATCGACGAACGCCTTGGTCGCGGGTGCGCGGCCGGTCGACTTGGCGCCGGCCAGCGCGGGGCGCCCGGCGGCCACCGTCGCGCCGTCGAGCTTGGCCTTGAGATCGGCCATGCCGGCGCGCAGCTCGGCGATGTCGTCGGCGCCCGCGAAGCTCGCGGCGAGCGGATCGGTGATGGTATCGGTCATGAACGTCTCCTTCTACGTGCGTTGGTTTCAGTCCTCGTCGATCGCGTGGACGCGCGCGCCGGGCTGCATCGGCAGCGTCACCAGGCTGACCTCGACGAGATCGAGATCGGTCAGCACGCGGCCGCCCGGCCGAGCCCGCCGTCCGCGCACCCGGTAACCGAAGCTCAGCCCGCCGACCGCGCCGTCGCGGAGCAGCGCCGCCGCCTCCCCGGCATGACGCGCGTCGGGGGTCAGCCGCGCGATCACGCGCAGCCCGCGGCGATCCTCGGCGAGCGTCTCGATGCGGCCGATCGGGCGCGCCGGATCGTGCTGCCAGAGCAGCGGCACGCCCGCCGGCCCGGCGGCCTCGGCGCGCGCGAAGGCCCCCTTGCGGATCACGTCGCCGCCCTGATCGACCCTGTCGAACAGCGCGGCATAGCCCGCGAAGCGCAGCGTCTTCATTCGCGCACCAGCGCGACCATGCCGAGCCTGGCGGCGAGCCCGAGCAGCAGCAGCGCCAGCCCGATCCGCACCACCCAGCCGACCACCGCATCGCGGGCGGTGCGCTTGGCATCGCGCCACGCCGAAAGCAGCTCGCGCAGCTCGTCGAGATCCGAGCGCGCGTGCGCGTCGGCGAGCCCGAGCCGCTCGAGCGCACGCGCCGCCCCCGCCTCGCTCGCCTCCTCCGCGACCGCGCGCAGCGTCACCAGATCGGCGCCCTGCTCGCGCCCCTGCGCGACGAGGCGGGCGAGCAGCGTCTCGTCGCCGATCATGCCGGTTCTCCCAGGCCGAGCAGCGCCCGTTTTTCCGGCGCACTCAGGAAATCGGCGGCGGAGACCTGCGCCCACAGCCGCTCGCGATCCGCCGCCAGTGCGGGCACGCCGTCGAGATCCAGCGTCATCGCCAGGTCGGGCCACCACGCCTGCAGCGCATCGGCGAGCGCCGCGACGATCTTGCCCGCGAGCGGCAGCACGGTCAGCCGGAACAGCGCGCGATTGGCTTCCTGGTAATTGGCGTAGGCGGCGTCGCCGGGCAGGCCGACCAGCATCGGCGGCACCCCGAAGGCGAGCGCGATCTCGCGCGCCGCCGCCGCCTTCAGCCCGACGAAATCCATGTCCGCGGGCGTCAGGCTGAGGGTCTGCCAGCGCAGGCCGCCTTCGAGCAGCATCGGGCGCCCGGCATTGGTGGCGCCCGAGAAGCCCGCCTCCATCTCGGCCTTCAGCCGCTCGAACTGATCGGGTGACAGCGTCGCGCCGGGCTCGCCGCCGCCATCGTAGACCAATGCGCCCGACGGCCGCGCGGCATTGTCGAGCAGCGCCTTGTTCCAGCGCGTCGCGGCATTGTGGATCGCGACCGGGCCCGCCGCGGCGCCCAGGCAGCCGAGCCCGTAATGATCGTCGAGCGGGTGCATGTCGCGGACATGGACCAGCCCGGGCCGGCCGTCCGCACCGGTGGCGGGGATGCGCGTCGCGGTGCCGCCGGCGCGATACAGATAGGCGGCGGGCCAGCCGCGTGCATCGGGCTCGACCGTCACCCGCTCGGGACGCAGCGCGAAAAGCTCGGCGGGGAGGCCGTCGGCATCGGGGATGATCTGGACGAAGGCATCGCCGTGGAGCAGCAGTTGCGCCGCCGCGGTCTCGATCAGCGGCTGGCCGTTGGCGGCACCGGCGAGCAGCCCCGCCGCGTCGTGATCGGGCGGCGAGACGCGGACCGGCACCGCGGCGGCCGCCTCGGCCACGATGCGGACCGCACGCTGCGCCACCGGATTGCCGAGATAGGCGGCGCGCACCTGCGCCTCGTAGCCGCTCGGCCAGTCGCCCGCGGCGAACCCGCCGCCGGCACGCGTCAACGCCGGCCGCGCCTGCGCGCGCGCCGTCCCCCATCCGAAGATGCGCATATGGTGTCCTTTCTGTCTGATCCTCCCCGAGAAATCTCGGGAAGGATTTACAAGGCCCGCAACCCCGGCCGCGCCTGCGGTCCCAGCATCAGCGCGGTCAGCGCCCAGACCAGCGCGTCGGCGCGATCGGGCGAGCGCCCCGGCCCGGCATAGCCACCGGACGGCGACAGCCCCGCCATCTCGTCTTCCAGGGCGGGGAAGCCGCCGACGTGACGGACCCGGCCCGCCTCGTACAAGGCCGCCACCGGCTCGGCGCGCGCGACCTTGCCGCGGCTGGCATGGACCAGCCGCACCGGCAGCGCGGCGTCCGCGGCGCGCAGCACGCTCCCGACCATCGCGCCGCCCTGATTGGCCTCCGCCACCACGCGATCCGCGCCGTGCCGCGCCACCGCCTCGGCGACGCCGCGCGCCCAGCCCTCGGGCGAGGCGCCGACCAGGCTCGCATCCTCCAGCACATAGCCGATGCCGTCGCGGCCCAGCGCCGCGACCACGATCCCGCAGGCGTCGCCGCCGATCCCCGCGGGCGGATCGACGCCGACCACGATGCGCGCGAGCTCGGGCGCGATCCGCACCCGGCACGCCTCGATCAGCCCACGCGGCCACAGCGCGTCGGCGGCGTCCTCGATCAGCTCGCCGTCGAGTTCCTGCCGACCGAAGCGCGTGCCGACATAGTCGGCGAGCATCGCACCGAGAAAGCCCGGCGCGAGATTGGCCTCGTTGTCGATCGTGCGCCCGCGCGTCACCACCACGCCGCCCGGCGCCGCCGCCAGCCGCCGCACCAGCGCGACCGGCCGCGGCGTCGTCGTCGCCAGCACCCGCGGACGGTCGCCGAGCCTGAGGCCGAGCATCAGATTGTCCCACGCCGCCTCGCCATAGGCCCATTTGGCGATCTCGTCCGCCCAGCCATGGCTGTGCTGCGGCCCGCGCAAGGCTTCGGGCTCGGCGGCGCCGTAGAGCGTCGCGATCGCGCCGGACGGCCAGCGCAGGCGGCGGAGCGAAGGCTCGTAGACCGGCCGGCACGTCTCGCTCGCTATCGCCAGGAGCCCGCTTTCTCCCTCGACCATCACCGCACGTGCATCGGCGAGCGTCGCGCCGACCAGCGCGATCCGCACCCGGCCGTCGCTCTCGGCGATGCCGCGCACCCACTCCGCACCGGCGCGCGTCTTGCCGAAACCGCGACCCGCCATCATCAGCCATATCCGCCAGTCGCCGATGGGCGGTCGCTGTTCGGCGCGCGCCCAGAAGTGCCAGTAGGGCCGCAGCCTCTTGCGCTGCTCCGCCGTCACGCCGCGCCATGCCTTTTCGCGCTCGGCCTCGGGCAGCGCCAGAAGATCGGCGACGGTCAGGTCCAGCAGCGTCCGCCTACTCGGCACGACCGATCCGCCGCGCCATGCCGTCGATGATCTCGCGCACGTCCCGATCGTCCGCGGAACCCGCCTGCACCGCGGTGATCGCCGCCACCGAAGCGCGATGCGCCTTGAGAAGGGTCATCGCCATGCCCTCGGAATATTCGACG
>CAZZZX010000155.1:0-6847 GCA_964658585.1 uncultured Novosphingobium sp. | reverse complement strand
CGAGTACATCGCGCAAACCCGCGAGGCCCCGTCAGGCCTTTAGGGGGCAACAACAACATCCACTGAGGTCAGCTTCGACCTATTGCCATAAAGATGCTGCATCACGCGAAGGGGACACACCGAACGCCGCTTATATTCGCGGCTTCAAGGCTTAGAGAGGCCACCGCCGCCGTCGCTCAGGCCGCGACTCGCGCAGCGTCGAAGCGCCAGGCGACCGAGGGGATGGCGGCGACGTTCTCTGGGGCGAGCGAGGTGAGCAAGACCGCTGGCGACACCGCGATCGAGAAGCTGCACGCGAAGATCGGGCAATTTGTGGTGGAACGGGATTTTTTGTCGAGGGGTTCGCGCAATGAGCATCGAGCGGCGTCGGCAGATGATCGAACGCGGGCATGCCAGCCTGTCGATCGTGGCGCAGTGCCGACTGGTGTCGATCAGCCGATCCTCCTTCTACTATGCGCCGGTGCCGGAGACGGCCGAGACGCTGGCGCTGATGGCGGTGATCGACGCCTCGTTCCTCGATCGTCCCTGGTATGGCAGCCGGCAGATGGCCCGACACCTTCAGCGGCTCGGGCATGCGGTCGGGCGACGGCGCGTCCGGCGGCTGATGGCGAAGTTGGGGCTTGCGCCCGTCTTTTAGCGCCCGCAGACCAGCGATCCGCACCCGGAGCATCGGATCTACCGTACCTGCTGCGCGACCTGGAGATCACGCGGCCGAACCACGTCTGGTGCGCCGACATCACCTACTGCCGATGCGGCGTCCTTCCTCTACCTGGTGACGATCATGGATTGGGCGAGCCGGAAGGTGCTGGCCTGGCGGTTGTCGAACACGATGGACGCGGAGTTCTGCGTCGCCGCTCTGAAGGAGGCGCTGGCGCGGTTCGGCAAGCCCGCCATCTTCAACACAGACCAGGGGAGTCAGTTCAACAGCAACGACTTCACCGACGTGCTGCGCGATGCCAAGGCGCCGATCAGCGTGGACGGCCGCGGCCGGTGGATAGACAACGTCTTCATCGGGCGGCTTTGGCGGTCGCTGAAGTACGAGTGCGTCTACCTGAACGTGTTCCAGACCGGTTCCGAGCTGCGGACCGAGCTTGACCGGTGGATCGACTATTCAACACCGTCCGTCCGGACAGCAGCCTTGGCGGGTTGGCACCCGCCGAGTTTATGAACTGCCCCCGCCAGGGGCATATGGACACCGAAACTAAGTTATCGGCGGCCTGGAAATGGGGAGTAGGCGATTATGTGGGTGATTTTGTGTCGTCATTCGATGTGGAAACTTGGAATATGCCGGTATTCGATGTTGACGATCGTTGAACACGGATGCACCTAAGTGATTGATATCAAACGCTGAACAAGCGCCTCTTAATCAGCGGGTCCTTGGTTCGAGCCCAAGTGCGTCCACCATCCAAACCTTCGAACGTGCTGGGTTTTTGGGCGGTGCGTATGAGGCGTTGAGGTCGTTATCGAAAAGATGCCCTCACCCCGCACCCCATGGGTGTGAGATCAGGCCGCGAGACCGATGGCTGTGAGGGCCCGCCGCCCCTCAGCTCCTGCCGCTCCCTGGCCCGCTCGGCGATCCTCGAAGTTGCTGCCCGATACCGCCCGCTTTGGAATAATCACAAGACGTATCGCTACGGCATCCCTTTCTCCTCAACGAGCTGCGCGCTGAACCGGACTGCTCCGGGATCAGGATGTCAGACTATCACTAGGTTTTTGACAAGAGGCCGGATAGTGGGCGGGTAATGCTGATCGTCAACGCCGAGATTGATGGAGCATCTTGCGACGTCCGCATTTGTGACGGCCGGATAGCCGCTATCCTGCCGCGCGCGGCGCGGCCAGCAAGCGGGGATTTCATCGATGCGCAGGGATGTGCACTCCTGCCCGGGCTCCACGATCATCACCTTCATCTGAACGCTGCCGCGGCTGCTCTCGGATCGGTCGATTGCGGCCCGGCCGTTTGCCGCGACATGTCCGCTCTCCTGACCGCTCTGCGCGCGGCGCCCGGTACCGGATGGATCCGGGGCATTGGTTATCATGACAGCATCGCCGGGCAGATCGACCGAGATTGGCTCGACCGGCTCGAGCTGCAGCGGCCGATTCGTATCCAGCATAGATCGGGGCGGCTGTGGATGCTGAACAGCGCGGCCATCGATCTCTTGGGGGAAGGCGCGCCGTCGGACGGTCGATTGCTCGATCGCGACGATTGGTTGCGGGATCGGCTGCCGTCCTCAGCACTGGATCTCACGCCGGTCGGCGCGTTGCTCGCGCAATTCGGGGTGACGGGGGTGACGGAGGCAACCCCCCGGAACGGGCGCCGCGATTTTGATCGGTACGTCGCGGCGAGGCTTCCGCAGCGGCTGCGCATCATGGGGAGTGCGGAGCTCGACGGCCTCGCGCCGGCTGGGCGATCGGAGGTCGGCGAGGTGAAACTCCATTATCACGACCATGATCTGCCCGCGCTCGACGAGCTCGCGGCGAAGGTCGCATGTGCACATGCTGCCGGGCGTGCCGTCGCTTCTCATTGCGTGACGCTGCCGGAATTGATGCTGACGCTCAGCGCGATCGAGGCAGCCGGCGTTCACCACGGAGATCGGATCGAGCATGCGGCGATCGTCCCGCCCGATCTCGCAGACTGGATCGCCGCCCTTGGCCTGACCGTCGTTACACAGCCCCACTTCTTGGCCGAGCGAGGAGATGCCTATGCGCGTGACGTGCCGGAGGCGGACTGCCGCTGGCTGTATCGCGTGGGCGGGCTGATCCGCGCGTCCATCCCCGTCGCCGGCGGAAGCGACGCGCCGTTCGGGGGTCTCAATCCGTGGGCATCGATGGCGGCTGCGGTCAATCGACCGCGGGGCTTTGGTACGGATGACGAACTGGTCGATCCTGAAACGGCGCTCGGGCTTTATCTAGGTCGCCCGGAGAAGCCGGGCGCCATCCGCTCGCTTACCGAAGGCACGATTGCCGACCTCTGCTTGCTCGACCGGCCCTGGCGCATCGCGCGTGAGAACCTCGCCGCGGTAAAAGTGGTCGGCACCTGGGTCGAAGGCAAGCGGTGTCATGGGTGAGGACCGGGAGATCGGGCGAAGGGGCGGGCCGGCGCCGTTGCCCGCTCTCGCCTATGCAGGCCGCCTGCTGGCCGACCTCGGTATCGACCGCCCTCTGGCCTGCGACGTCGACCATCCCGCGCTGGCCTGGCGCCGCGCTGGGTTGATGGAGGTGACGGGGCTTGCCGAAGGCGAGGGGCTGGTTTGTCCGTCCGCGCTGGCCGCAGCGGCCGACGGTGTCCTGATCGCGCTGCGTGCGATCGTACCCGATCCTTCGCGGTTACCGCGACATGGCGCGGCGCTGCTCGGGGAACGCGCCCGGCTCATGGGGCTCACGCGAAATGGACGTCTTTCCGCCAATCGCGCCTGCAGGATCGTCGATGCCGCCGACGGCAGGATCGCCCTCAACCTCGCGCGGGACGAAGATCGCGACCTGGTGCCGTTCTTGTTGGGATCGGATGCCTGCGATGGCTGGGCGGACATCGATGCCGCCGCCCTGCGCTGGCCGGTCGCCGAGCTTGTGCGTCGCGGGATCGAACTGGGCCTGCCGATCGCCGCCGCCGATGTCGAACGGCCGACCAGGCTTCTGGCGCGAGCCGATGGCAAGGAGAACAGGGCGGCACCATTCGTAGTCGATCTTTCCGCGCTTTGGGCCGGCCCGCTCGCCGCGTCGCTGCTCGCGCTGATTGGCGCAGACGTGGTCAAGGTCGAGAGCGCGGACCGGCTCGACGGCGCTCGGAGAGGAAATGCGGATTTCTATGCGCTACTCAATGCGGGCAAGCGAAGCCTGACTTTCGATTTCTGTGATCCTGTCGACCTCAAGCGCTTGAAGGCTTTGCTGGAACGCGCGGACATCGTGATCGAGGGATCGAGGCCGCGTGCGCTCGCTCGGCTCGGGATCGACCGGGACGAGTACGTGCGGGGCGGATGCCTCTGGATTTCTATCATCGCGTATGACGATCCCGACCGCGTCGGACTTGGCGACGAAGCGGCCTTTGCGGCCGGTCTGGCCGACGTGATGGCCGCGGGCTGGGGCCAGCCCTGCTTCGCGGGTGACGCCATCGCCGATCCGCTCACCGGCCTGCACGCCGCGCTAGCTGCTTGGGCGGGCTGGGGCGGCGCTGGCCGGCTGATCCCCCTGTCCTTGTCGGGCACGACGAGCTTCGCACTTTGCGAACGCGTCGCGACGGGCCCGGAGCTGGGCGAATGGCAGGATATGGCGCTCTCGGATCGTGAACCACTCTATCCGATGCGGACACCGTCAGGCGCCATGCGCGCTCCGGGCGAGGACAACCACGTGCTGGCCGCGCGTTGACCGGTAACGGCAGCGTCGGGCGGCGACAATTCGTCGATCAGGCCCCACGATAATGCCGTGCGCGCGGAGATGCGCTGTGTGGAGAGCATGAGCAAGCAGGCGCGTTGCCGGCCGATCCGCCGGGGGATCCCGACCGTTCCGCCCGCGCCCGGGATCAGCCCGTATCGCAGTTCCGGCAGCTGGAACCACGCGTTCGGCCCGGCGGCAACGTGCTTCGCCAGAGCCGCAATCTCTATTCCAGCGCCGATCGCGGCCCCGTCGATCCGAACGCGGAGGCGGTCGCGGATCGGGAGCAGATGCTGCGCCGGAAGACGCACGGAGCGGATCGAGTGCGCAGTGGCGGGATCGCTGACCGACCCGAATTCGCGCAGGTCGCCGCCGATGGAAAAGCAGCGGCCTATGGCGCGGAGGTCGACCTTGGCGAAGCCATCGTCGGCGCAGGCCAGGTCAAAAGCCTGGCACAGAGCATCCCGCATGCCGACCCCGATCGCGTTGTGCGTTTCGGGACGGTTCATCGTGAGGAGCAGACGATCGTCGCGAGCATCAATCCGCAGGTCGGGGCCTTTGGCCGGCGCTGCGGCCGGCGGATCGGCCCGGCCCGCATGCCATCGCCGAAACTCGGGCCCATTCTGGAGGGTCGCGTAAGCGAGGCTTTCGGCCACGAATGCGTCCTCTAAGGGAAGATGCTCGCTTAGTCGCAACAGCTGGACGATTGTCATAGCTGCGATCGGCGCGGCCTGGATGTTGGCGATGATCGACGCAAGCGCGTCTTCATGCGACACGAGGAGATCGCACGCCGCACCCACGTCCGGGTTGCCCTCGCCGATACCGATTACCGGGCACGGAAGCGATCTCAGCCGCGGAGCCATGGCCGGATCGGCATCCTCCAGTCGGATCGGGAGGGCCTGCCATGCGCTGCCTGGGCCGAACGTCTCCCTCGCAGCACCCCTCGCCAATAGTCTGGCAAGCTGGGCTGCCCCAAGAGGGGTCACTGATTAGCGTGCCCCGTCATGGCGAGCTCGAACTTGCCCAGCGACGCAGGCGCTTTGGTCGCTTCCATCACCTCGAGCGCCGTGAGCATCCGGAACGCTGACGGGCTCAACCCGGTCCACGCCTTGACGGCGCGCACGAGCCCGTTCGTCTCGGCGAACCCCGCCAACAAGGCGATCTCGCTCAAGCGGACCGAAGAATCGCAGATGTTGTCGAGCACGATCTCCCGCCGAGCGTCGGACTTCACCTGCCGGTAGCTGGTTCCCTCGCTCTTCAGGCCGCGTCGCAACGTCTGGCCGCTGACTCCGAACTCGTTCGCGAGCTCCTCCATCGTGGGCAGTTGGCGCGCCTTGTGCAGCTCGCTGCGCAGCGCCGAGCGAACCATCTTCGTCCATGCCACGGGCGATTGCTGCGAGTTGCCGAGCTCATATTCATTGGTGGCGATCACGGAGAGATCGGAGAGTTCGCGGACGATTCGCCGGTTCAGATAGCGTTCCGGGAAGGCGAAGAAATTGCTCTGTGCGCCAAACCGAATGGCGTCGCCGAAGGTCGATCGATAGGCATGGGGCGCGAGCTGACACGGATGCGCGAACTCCACCTGCGACCAGGGGATCGGTTCGCCGATTAGCCACTGCGACAGGCCGTGGAGGCGCACCGCATACCATTCGGGCAGCATGTGCTGGGGATCGCGGGAAGGATCGGTGACTTCGATCATCACGCGGGCGAGGCCGCCCTGCCGGCGCAGGCTCAGCCGCAGCCCGTCGGTTAGAACGTCGTAGAAGCGGAAATACCGTTCCAGAGCATCGCCGAGATTGTCGCTCAGGACCATCAATTCGACGCCGAACATCGAGGATTTGTGCGGGCAGGGCGAACTCGCCAGACCGAAAAAGGCGTCGCCCAATTTCTCGCCAATGTGCGCATGAAGCGAACGAGATCTCGCCCCGTCCAGCGATGCCGTGCATCCAATCGCGCGGATTTGTTCGTCAGATCGATGCCTGATCGAGCGGCGCTGTCGATGAGCGCGCTCGCGAACTGATGCGTGAGGTGGATCTCTGGCAACAGTCTCTCCTTCATTCGCCTTTGCGGCATAACGACGTGAACAGAGGCATCCCTGCTCTCTATTCAGCTTCCGGAATTGGTAGCAAGCGACGTCGCCCCTGTCACCTCCGTCTGGCGGGTCCGGACCAAGCCCATAGTGCATCGTCGCTTCGTTTCGCCTTTGATCGCGCCAGCATGAACTGGCTTGCCTCGACCAGTGTAATCTTTTTCCAGCCTTCGTGGCCGAAACGAAGCTTGCCGGAACTCGGCGTTGAAGCCGAGTAACCGCCCGTGGGGATGCGCGTCCGGTTTTGGGGCTGGATCGCACATCAGCTTGGACGGACCAATAGAGGCGACGGCTTGGCAGACCGATGAGGCGATTTATGCGCAGCAGTGTAGTCACCCCCAGCTGAGATCTCCGCGATAGCCCGTTGGCTGCATTCGGGCCTGAGGGACTGCG
>CAZZZX010000154.1:2252-6879 GCA_964658585.1 uncultured Novosphingobium sp. | reverse complement strand
CGTCTCCGGCCCGCACAACCGGGCGAAATCGGCCTCGCTCAGCACCGCATATTTGGCCGCGAGCCCGTCCACCTCGATCGGGAAGACATTGGGCGGCAGCAGCCGGTTGGCGGCCGCCAGCCAGCCGCCGCCATAAGCGGCGCGATAGTCCGAGACGATCAGGTAGAAATCGAGCATCAGCCCGTCGAGCACGCGCTCGCGCAGGCACGAACCGTAGAACAGCACCGCGCGCGACGCCCCGCCATGCCGCGCCGCCACCGCCGCGGCGAGACCCGCCACGCGCGGGTCGACCGGTTCGCCGAGTTCGGCCGCGACGAGATCCTGCAGGCTCTCCTCCCGCAAGGGAGGGGCGTCCGGCGTCACGCCGCCAGGCTGAGGAACGGTACCGGCGCCGTGGGCGTCAGCACGATCGGATGGCCGATGCGCGCGGTGAACAGTTCGCCGTCGAGGATCACGCTCGGCCGCTCGCCGTCGATCATGATCTGGTCGCCACGCTCGAGATGCACGCCGCGCATCGAGCCCGGCGTCAACCGACCCAGCAGGCTGGCGATCGTCGCGCCGACCAGCACGAACGGATTGCGCTCGACCATCAGCAGCTTGAGGCCGCCGGTCGAGGCCGAGGACGAGGTGCTGTCGCCCCGCCAGCCGAGCAGCAGCTTGTGCAGCGTGGTGACGATGAGCAGCGCGAACACGCCCTTCACCACGCCCTGACGGATGATCGACACCGACAGCGGCTTGGTCATCGGCGGCAGGAAGGTCGCCCGCCAGCCGAGCAGCATCGAGACGACCAGCGCCGCCGCGGTCAGCGCGTGGCTCAGCCCGTTGGGCAGGCCGAGCGGGTAGATCTTGTTGCGGCAATACAGCATCGAATCGGCGAGCCCCGCACCGCCGAGGAACATGCCGAGCACCGGCCGCGCATTGGCGTCGCCGTTCGACAGCGCGATCAGTTCGCGCGCCACCACGTAAGGCTGGACGTCGTGCTGGGCGATCTCGACGATGCGCTTGAGCGCATCGAGCGGATCGCCGATCGCGCCGAGATCGAGCGCGATCAGGTTGGTCTTGCCGTTGGGCAGCACCGCGACCGGCGGCGGCGGCGCACCGAAATGATCGCCGTGATAAAGTTCGGTCAGCGTCGCCTGCACCGTGCCGTCGCCGCCGTTGACGACGAGGATACGCGGCCGCACCCGCGCGATCGTGCGCAGCGCCTCGCCGATCTGGTCGACATGCTCGACCTCGTAATGGAAGATGTCGGGATTCTCGGCGCAGAACGCGCGGATGCGCGGCAACAGCGCACGGTTGCCGGTGGACAGCGGATTGGAGAGGAGCGCGACCTTGGCCATGCTCAGCTTGCGACCGGACGGAAGCTGGTGCCCGACAGATAGTTGAGCACGATCGGCACGGTGCGGACGCCGCGCTGGACGGGCACCGCGACCACCGCCGGATCGGGCTTGCGCTTGAACAGCAGGTCGAACAGCGACATGTGCGGATTGCCCGAGAGGCCGCCGCCGTCGCCGCGCCCGGCCTTGCCGGCACCGTCGATATCGTGGCGGACCGAGATCGCGTAGGTGCCGGGTGCAGGCACCGGCATACAGACGTCCAACGGGCCGGCGGCGGGCACGCGCAGATCGACGCGCTTCAGATAGGTGTCCTTGTCGAAGAAGCGCTCGGGATCGCCGCCATAGCTCTGCACGCGTATCGTACCCGTGCGCGCCTTGAAACCGACGATATGCACCAGCATCGCCGGTTCCGCCGGATTGCCCTCGCAGCGCGCCGCGAACGGTCCCGCAGGGGCCGCCGTCGCCGCACCCATGGCGACCGCGACGGCGAATGCCGGCAGCAGCGACAGGATCGGCACGCGCACTTTCGACATGACCTGGTTTCTCCTGGAAGCTATAGGCTCGCCGCGGACACGGAGCGGGCGAGGCCGGCCTCGTCGTCCGTCTCTTTCAATCGGCTGCGATTGCGGCCAGAAGATGGTCGGGGGGCGTCCAAAGGTTGAGATTCCTCACGTCCACCGACCGCTATCTGGCACGGCTGATCGCGGTCCCGCTGATCTCGACGCTGCTCATCGCCTCGATGCTGCTGTTGCTCGACAAGATGCTGAAACTGTTCGATTTCGTCGTCCAGCAGGGCGGCCCGGTCGGCATCGTCTGGCAGATGCTGGCCAACACCATCCCCGAATACATGTCGCTCGGCGTGCCGATCGGGCTGATGCTCGGCGTGCTGCTGGCGTTCCGCAAGCTCGCTCTCTCATCCGAGCTGGACGTGTTCCGCGCGCTCGGCATCAGCTATCGCCGGTTGCTGCGCGTGCCCTATCTCTACGCGGTCGGGCTGGCGCTGGTGAACCTGGCGATCGTCGGCTTCGTCCAGCCCTACTCGCATTACGCCTATGAGGGGTTGCGCTACGAGTTGCGCTCGGGCGCGCTCGGCGCCTCGATCAAGGTCGGTGAATTCACCAAGCTCGGCAAGAAGGAGACGGTGCGGATCGAGCAGAGCCGCGACGGCGGGCGCGAGCTGTCGGGCATCTTCGTCCACGCCCAGGGCGACAGCGGCAACGTCATCGCGGTGACCGCCGAGACCGGCGCCTTCTTCGGCACCGACGACCCCGACACGATCATCTTCCGCCTTCACAACGGCACGCTGGTGCAGAACCAGCCGGGTTTCCCGACGCCGCGCGTGCTGAGCTTCACCAGCCACGACCTGCCGATCGCGCTGCCCCGGATCGAGAGCTTCCGCAGCCGCGGCACGTCCGAGAATGACGAGCTGACCGTGCCCGAACTCGTCCGCACCGGCCACAGCAAGTCGGCGACCGCACGCGAGCGCGCACAGAGCCGCGCGGAGTTCAACTTCCGCATGGTGGAGGTCGCGTTCATGCTGGTGCTGCCGCTGCTGGCGGTCGCGCTGGCGGTGCCGCCCAAGCGCTCCTCCTCGGCGCTCGGCGTCTTCCTGTCGATCGTGATGGTGGTCACCTACCACAAGATCAACCAGTATGCCGCCGCGGTCGCCGCACTCGGCAAGCTCAATCCGGTGCTCGCGCTGTGGCTGCCCTTCTGCGTCTTCACCGCGCTGACGTGGTGGATGTACCGGACGCTGGCGGTGGTGCCCGGCGGCCAGCCGATCGGCGCGTTGGAACGCGTCGCAGCCAAGGCCGCCGCGATGATCCAGCGCTGGTTCCGGATCCGGCGCAGGCGCCGCGTCGCGACATGATGCTCGAGCTGCGCTTCCTGCCCTCGCGGACGCTCGCGCTGTACCTCGCGCGGACCTTCCTGGTCCGCGCGGTCGCGGTGCTCGCCGCCCTGGTCATCATCCTCCAGACGCTCGACCTGCTCGGCGAGAGCGGCGACATCCTCGCCTATCCCGGCAATGGCGAGGCGCAGATCTGGCACTATGTCGCGCTCCGGCTGCCGCAGATCGTCGCGCAGTTCCTGCCCTTCGCGGTGCTGCTCGGCACGCTCATCACCTTCGTCTCGCTCAACCAGAACAGCGAGGTGATCGCGATGAAGGCGGCGGGCGTGTCCGCGCACCAGATCCTCGCGCCGCTGGTCATCGCCAGCCTCGGCATCGCGATCCTGTCGTTCGGGTTCAACGAACGTATCGTCACGCGCGCGTCGGCGACGCTCGATGCCTGGCAGAACGTCGATTACGGGCACGTGCCGGGGGGCGAGAACGGCAGCAGCGACGTCTGGGTGCGCGACGGCGATGACATCATCCATGCGGTCCATGTCACCGGCCATGGCCGGGGCGTGGCACTGAGCCGGATGACGCTGTTCGATCGCGACGGCGGCACGCTGCGCCGCATCGTCGTCTCGCCCAGCGCGCAGGTCAGGCTGGCGCGCGATGCCGCGGGCGTACCGCGCTTCGCCGGCTGGACCGCGCCGAGCGCCACGCAGTTCGACGTCGCGACCGGCGCCAAGACCGCGCTCGGCCGGTTCGATTTCGGCGATCAGGTCCATCCCGACCAGTTCACCCTCGCCAGCGTCAACGCCGACGAGCGCTCGCTGATGGTGCTCGCCGGGCAGATCAAGGATCTCAAACGCGCCGGGCGCCCGACCGGCACGCTGCTCACCGGCTGGTGGCACAAGATATCCAAGCCGCTGTCCGCGGTGCTGATGCCGCTGCTCGCCGGGGTCGCGGCATTCGGTCTCGCCCGATCGGGGGCGCTGTTCATCCGTGCGGTGATCGGCATGGCGCTGGGCTTCACCTATTTCGTCGCCGACAATTTCGCGGTCGCGATGGGCAATCTCGGCGCCTATCCGCCGTTCCTCGCCGCCTGGGCGCCGTTCCTGCTGTTTCTGGTGATCGGCGAGACCGTGTTGATCCGTACCGAGGAATGACGTCCGGCCGCCGTAAAGCTGCCCCATTGCCGCGGCATGGAACACGACTAAATCCGACCGGTTCGGGCGCTGTGCGCTTGTGTGAGGGATCGACGACGCCGTGAGCAATGCCATCGCCCGCCGGGGATTCTGGTCCCGTTCGCATCATCTCGACCGGATGACGCTGCGCGAGCTGATCGTCGCCTATGCGCAGTACCCGGCGATCATCCTGTATCTCGGGCTGGCGGCGGCGGGCATCGGGGTGTGGTTCTACCATCCGGCGACCGCGGCGCGCACGCTGCTCGCGGTCACGG
>CAZZZX010000154.1:0-2242 GCA_964658585.1 uncultured Novosphingobium sp. | reverse complement strand
TTCCCGATCGTCTGGTACGCGCTGCACCGCTGGGTGCTGCACTCGCGCTGGATGTGGAAGGCGAGCTGGCTCGCCGCGACCTGGAAGCGCATTCATTACGATCACCACCAGGACCCCAATCATCTCGAGGTGCTGTTCGGATCGCCCGCCAACGTGATCCCGACGGTGGCGCTGGCGACGATTCCGATCGGCTGGGCGATCGGCGGGCCGGGCGGCGCGGCGGCGGCGTTCGCGACCGGGATGATCCAGACCTGCGTCAACGAATTTTTCCACTGCATCCAGCATCTTGCCTACAAGCCGACCAATCGCTGGCTGCTCCACATGAAGCAGCGCCACATGGAACATCACTTCCATGACGAGACCGGCAATTTCGGGATCACCAATTTCTGGTGGGATCATCTCGGCGGCACCTATTATCCCGGTGCCGCGGCGCGTCGGAAGAGCCCCACCGTGTTCAACCTCGGCTATACCGACGCGGTCGCGGCGCGCTATCCCAAGGTCCGCGAGCTGTCGGGCGGGGTGATCTCGACCGCCGAGTTCCGCCAGCGCAACAAGACGGCCTGATCGCGCCGCGCGCGGGCGCGATCCAAGCAAGGACGAGGGCATGGCGGGTGCGATCACGATCTTCGAGGTGAAGACGAAGGCCGACAAGAAGCGCTTCGTCGACATCCAGTATCGCTTCAACCAGGACGATCCCACCTGGGTGCCCCCGCTGCGCATGGATGCGCTCGAACTGCTGACGCCGGGCAAGAACCCCTGGTACGAGCATGGCCATGGCGCACTGTTCATCGCGGTGCGCGATGGCCAGGATGTCGGCCGCATCTCGGCGCATATCGATCATCTCTGGCTCGACATGCCCGCAGCGCAGGGCGGCGGCCGCAACATCGGCAACTGGGGCCTGTACGAGGCCGCCGACCGCGCCGCCTCCGACGCGCTGATCGCGCACGCCGAGGGCTGGCTGCGCGGCGAGGGCATGACGCGGTCGGTCGGCCCGATCTCGATCTCGATCTGGGACGAGCCCGGCCTGCTCATCGAGGGCCACGATCATCCGCCGACCGTGATGATGGGCCACCATCCGCCGCATTACCAGGGCTGGATCGAGGCCGCGGGCTATGCCCCCATCAAGGATCTCAACTGCTACGAACTCGACATCACCCGGCCCTTCCCGGCGATCATCCAGCGCATCATCCAGTCGGGCGAGCGCAACGCGCGCATCACCATCCGCAAGGTCGACAAGAAGAACTTCAAGGCCGAGGCGGCGCTGATCCTGTCGATCCTCAACGATGCCTGGTCGGGCAATTGGGGGTTCCTGCCCATCACCGATTCGGAGATCGACTATGTCGGCAAGAAGCTCAAGCCGATCGTATTCGACGAACTGATCCGCATCGCCGAGGTCGATGGCGAGCCGGTCGCGTTCATGATGACCTGGCCCGATCTCAACGAGATGCAGAAGGATCTGGGCGGCCGGCTGTTCCCGTTCGGCGCGATCAAGCTGCTGTGGCGGCTCAACGGCGGCTTGTCCGGCCGGCCCCGCGTCCGCACGGTGCGGGTGCCGCTGATGGGGGTGAAGAAGAAGCTGCAGGCGACCCGGCTCGCGTCGCAGCTCGCCTTCATGATGATCGAATATATCCGCAACGATTCGGTCGCGCTGTTCGGCGCGACGCGTGGCGAGATCGGCTGGATCCTTGAGGACAATCAGGGAATGGTGTCGATCGCGGATGCGATCGAGAGCCACAGGAACCGCGTCTACCGGATCTACGACAAGCCGCTCTGAGCGCTTGCGCAGGCGCTCACTTGTCGAGGCTGTAGGCGGGCACCGAGGGCGCGAGCGGATCGGTCCTGACCTGCAGCGCGATCAGCGCCGCGCCGGCGAGGCAGGCGATCGCGGCGATCGTCACCGCCCCGCCGGGCCGCATCCGCGCCAACGGCCAGAACGCCGCGAGGATCGGCGGCACGACGAGCAGCAGGATCGCGGGCATCGCCGCGCCGAGCCCCAGCATCGCGAGATGCGCGAGCGGGACGAGCGGCGCCGACACCGCGACCGCCGCGAACGCGGCGAGCATCAGGGTCGCCGGACGCGGCCCGATCCATGCCGCCGCCGCCGCCGAAATTGCTGAACAGCACGTTGAACAGCGAGCGGTTCATCGCCTTGGCCATCAGCACCGTCAGCAGCGTGCCGGCCGAGCCCACCACCATGCCGGCGATCATCAGCGTCGGGTTCTGCATCGCGTAGCCTTCGAGG
>CAZZZX010000153.1:0-6943 GCA_964658585.1 uncultured Novosphingobium sp. | reverse complement strand
GTGCCCGCCTCCGCCGCCGCCGAGAAGCGCTGGCGCAGCATGGCCTGGAGCGCGTTGGCGTTGCTGTCGGTGGTGTCGATCAGGTGATCGGCGGCGCGGCGCAGCGGATCGAGCAGCTCGCGTTCGCGTGCGATGCCGTCCTCGGCGGGGCGGTCGAGCGCCATCGGATGGCGGCGGCGCGTCTCGGAATAGCGCCGCACCAGCTCGGCGCCCGCGCAATCGAGGAACAGGATGTCGACGCTCTCGCCGGCGTCGCGCAGCCGCCCGACGCGCTGCACGACGCTGTCCGGATCGAAGCCGCGGGTGCGCGTGTCGATCCCGATCGCGACCGGGCGATCCTCGCCGGCGCCCGGCGCCACCGGCGCGTCGAGCAGCCGGTCGAGCAACCGCAGCGGCAGATTGTCGACGACTTCCCAGCCGCTGTCCTCCAGCGTGCGCAGCGCGGTCGACTTGCCCGCGCCCGACATGCCGGTGACGAGCAGGATGCGCCGCGCCATCGTCATGCCGGCACCGCGGCGAGCAGCAGCTCGACCTTGATCGGCGCCGACGCCTCGAGCGGCGCGAGCGCCGCGGTGGGGAGATCGATCCCGGCGATGCGGTGGCGGGCGGGTTCGGGCATTCGCGGCACCTCCGCGGTCAGATCGAGATAGAGCGCGACCGGGGTCTCGCCTGCGGCGGCCAGCGCGACGATGCCGACGCCGCGCACCTCGATCCGGCCGGCGATGCGCTCGGGCGCCGCCGCCCAGAGCCGGCCGTCGCGATTGCGGCACAGGCTGTAATCGTCCGCGACCAGGATCGCGCCGCGATCGACGAGGCGCAGCGCGAGATCCGACTTGCCTGCGCCCGACGGTCCCGCGAGCAGCACGCCGCGGCCCTGGATGGCGACGCACGAGGCGTGGACGGTCTCGGAGAGCGGGTCGGTCATTCGGTCGGCGGTGCGGGCAAGGTGACGACGAACTGCGCGCCCTGGCGCCCGTCCGAGCGCTCGCGCACGTCGATCGTGCCGTCGTGTCCGTCGGCGATCGCCGCGGCGATGGCGAGGCCGAGACCCGAATGGCGTTCGTCGCCGGCGGGTTCGGGGCGATCGGTATGGAAGCGGCGGAAGATCGCGGTTCGCTTCTCGGGGACCACGCCCGGCCCCTCGTCCTCGATCGAGATCCGCACCGTGCCGTCGATCTCGACCGCGCCGACCTCGACCAGACCGCCCGATGGCGAGAAGGAGACCGCGTTGTCGAGCAGGTTGGTGATCATCCGCGCGATCCGCGCCCCGTCGCCCATTACCACCGCGCTGTCGACCAACGGGCGGGCGAAGGCGATGCGGACATCGCCGTCGCGTCCGCGCGCCTCGCGGTCGGCGAGGATCACCTCGATCAGCGGCGAGAGATCGATCGGCTCGAACCGCGCGCGGCTGAGCTCGCCGTCGAGCCGCGACATGTCGGACACGTCGGTGATGAGCCTGTCGAGGCGGATCACGTCGTCATGGACGATCGCGATCAGCCGCGTCTGGAGGTCGGCGTCCTTGACCGTGACGAGCGTGTCGACCGCGGCGCGCATCGAGGCGAGCGGGTTCTTGAGTTCGTGCGCGACATCGGCGGCGAACGCCTCGACCGCGTCAATCCGTTTGCGCAGGGCGCCGCTCATGTCGGACAGCGCGCGCGCCAGCAGCCCGATCTCGTCCCGCCGCGAGGGCAGGCGCGGCACGATGACCTCGCGCGCGCGGCCCAGCCGGACCCGGTGCGCGGCGAGCGCGAGCCGGCGCAGCGGCAGTGCGATGGTGCGCGCGAGGAAGAGCGAGAGCAGTACCGAGATCAGCAGCACCGCGACGATCACGACGCCGATCGAGAAGCGCTCGGCGCGCACGATGCGGGTGATGTCGCGGACGTTGTTCGTCGACAGGATCACGCCGATCCCCGGCACGTCGAGCGCGGCGGACAGCATCGGGGTGCGATCGGGCGCGTAGCGATGCGCGACGATCAGCCGACCGGGATTGGCGCGCGCCGCGACCGCTTCGGGCCAGGCGGCCAGATCGTCGCGGGCGGGCTCCTCGAAATAGCCGAGCGGATCGGCGCCGACGATATGATCGAACACGCGGTCCATGAAGCGCGCGACATGCTTCTGCCACGGTTCGTTCTGCGGATCGCGCAGCGAATAGGTCGGCTTGCGCCCGGCCCAGCTGTCCGACATCCGGGTGCCGGCCGCGGGATCGTAGATGCGCAGCCGTTCGCCGTCGACACCGGCAAGCTCCGCGGCGAGCGCGGGGCGGGCGGCGGGCGGCACGGCCACGAGCGCGGCGGCGATCATCTGCATGTCGCTCTGCGCCTGGTCGGTACGCTCCTCGGAAACCCGGGTGCGATAGCTGTCGAGATAGAAGAAGCTGCCCGCCAGCATCGCCAGCACGAAGATGTTGACCGCCAGGATGCGGCTGGTCAGCGACCAGCGGCCCGTCCATCCGCCGAGCGGACGTTCGGGGCCATAGCGCCGCCGCGGCGCGAGGCGCAGATTCTCATTCCTCCGCAAAGCGGTACCCTACGCCGTAGAGCGTCTCGATCGCCTTGAACTCGCCGTCGACCGCGCGGAACTTGCGGCGCAGGCGCTTGATGTGGCTGTCGATCGTGCGATCGTCGACATAGACGTCGTCCTGGTAGGCGGTGTCCATCAGCTGGTCGCGCGACTTGACGAAGCCGGGGCGCTGGGCGAGCGCCTCGAGGATCAGGAATTCGGTGACGGTGAGCACGACATCGGCGCCCTGCCATGAGACGCGGTGGCGCGCCGGATCCATCGCGAGCCGGCCGCGGACCAGCCGCTCGGCAGGGGGCGCGCTGTCGTCCACGGCAGCGGCACGCAACTCGGTCCGCCGCAGGATCGCGCGGATGCGCGCGATCAGCAGGCGGATCGAGAACGGCTTGGCGATATAGTCGTCCGCGCCCATCGCGAGACCCAGCGCCTCGTCGAGCTCGTCGTCCTTGGAGGTCAGGAAGATCACCGGGATCGAGCTTTTCTCGCGCAACCGGCGGAGCACCTCCATGCCGTCGATGCGCGGCATCTTGATGTCGAGCACGACGAGGTCCGGCTGGTTCTCGGCGAACGCCTTGAGGGCGATCTCGCCGTCCGAATAGAGCCGCACCATGAACCCCTCGGCCTGCAGCGCGATCGACACCGAGGTCAGGATGTTGCGGTCGTCGTCGACGAGGGCGATCAGTGCGGACATGGTCGCGTGGCGTTAGCAGACGCGATCCGGCTGGCCAATGAACGCAAGTGCGGGCATGTTACCTCCGGTAGCACGTCCTTCACACCGGAGACCGCGAGCATGAGCATTTTCGACAGCCTGATGGGCCAGGCCGGCAATATCGACATCGACGGGCTCGCCGCCAAGGTCGGCCTCGATCCGGCGGAGCTGCGTACCGGCGCCGAATCCATGCTTTCCAAGCTCGCGTCGGGCGATCACGACGCCCAGAGCGCGTCGGTCGCGACATCGGCCGAGACCGGTATCGATCCGACCAAGCTGCAGGCGCTACTGCCCGAACTGTCGAGCGCGTTCGGCGGCGAAGGTGAGGGCGGCCTTGCCGGGAAGCTGCAGGGACTGCTCGGCGAAGGCGGCGCGAGCGGGGCGCTCGGCGAACTCGGCGGTTTCGCCAAGGGGCTGTTCGGCAAGTCGTGAGATTTCGGAGCCGTTCTGGAAATGCGCGGAAGAGCGCGTTCCCAGAACCGCCCCACTCCCCCAGCCGGCCGCCCATCCGGGATCGTTTGTGGGCGGTCGGTCAGAGGGGGCGGGCCGGTGCGGCGCTCTCCGAACAGACGCGTCAGCCGTTGTGCCGCCCCGCCCATAGCCGGAACTGTTCGGGCCAGACCGCGCCGGGATTGTCCTGCGCGAGCTTCATCCCGAAGCCGTGGCCGCCCTTCTCGATGAACTGCGCCTCGACGGGTACGCCCGCGGCGCGGCACGCCTGGAGCCAGCCGATCGAGCAGGCGGGATCGACGATCGGATCGTCGAGCGCATGGACGAGAAAGCTGGCCGGCATCCCCTTGGCGACGTGCAGCAGCGGCGAGCGATGCGCGACCAGCGTCGGCACCGGGTCCGGGCCGAGCAGGTTCTTGCGGCTCGCGGTCTCGGCGCAGGGCGGCTCGAGCGTGGTCACCGGATAGGCGAGCCCGACGAACGCGGGCGCGGCGGACAGCCGATCGGCGGCGTCGCGCGGCGCGTAGACCGGATCGCCCGGCGCGACCGCGAGACTGGCGGCGAGATGACCCCCAGCGGAGAAGCCGAGCACGCCCAGCCGCCTGGGATCGACGCCGAATCCCTCCGCCTGGGCGCGGACGATCCGCATCGCGCGGATCGCATCCTGGAGCGGCACGTCGGCGCGATCCAGCCAGCCCTCGCCGGGCAAGCGGTAGCTCAGTACGAACACCGTCCAGCCGCGCTCGGTGAAGACGCGCGCCACGTTGGTACCCTCGTTCTGCAGCGAGAGCGAGCGATAGCCGCCGCCGGGCATCACGATCAGCCCGACGCCGCTCGGCCGGGGCGGGCGGTAGACGAACAGCACCGGCACCGCGATGCCGCTGAGCTTGATGTCGCTGCGGCCCGCGGTCGCGGCCTTGCGCAGTTTCGCGTCGGGTATCGCTGCGGGCAGGCCCGGGGGATCGCCCGCCCACAGCTTGATCGTCTCGACATCGTCGGGCGCCGGCGCCGCGGCTCTGGCGCCGCCCGACACCGCCGCCGCCGCGGCCTTGGGCGGGGGCGTGGTGTCCTTCGGATTGGGCGGGACGAGCGCGTGGCTCTCGGGGGCCGGCGGCGCGGCCCGGCCGACACCCGCAACCAGCGCGACGGCAGCGGCGGGGGTGGCGCGGATCAGGGTACGGCGGTCGATCGGCATAAGGCGGGCTGGTCGCGGCTCCGGATTGACGGCGGCGGTCTCGTGCGGGGGCTCGCCCCATGATCGCATCGCGCCCCGCTTTGTTCCTCCCCGCCGCCGCGCCGGGCGGGTGGCAAGTCGGGAGCCGCGGGCCTATAGGGGCGCGAATCTGTACGCTCCTCCCGCGAAAGATTCGCTTCCATGGACATCCGTATCGGCCTGACCTTCGACGACGTGCTCCTCCAGCCCGCCGAGTCCGAGGTGCTGCCGTCGATGGCCGATACGCGCACCCGCGTGACGCGCGACATCGCGCTCACCATCCCGATCCTGTCGGCGGCGATGGACACGGTGACCGAGGCCGACATGGCGATCGTGATGGCGCAGCTCGGCGGTCTCGGCGTGCTTCATCGCAACCTGACGGTCGAGGAACAGGCCGCTGCCGTGCGCACCGTCAAGCGCTTCGAGAGCGGGATGGTGGTCAATCCGATCACCATCGCGCCCGATGCGACGCTGGCGCAGGCGCAGGCGCTGATGACGCGGCATCGCATCTCGGGCATCCCCGTCGTCGAGGCGTCGGGGAAGCTGGCCGGCATCCTGACCAACCGCGACGTGCGCTTCGCCGGCAACCCCGACCAGCCGGTCTCCGAGCTGATGACCGCGAGCAATCTCGCCACCGTGCCGCTCGGCACCGGCGAGGCGGAGGCGCGTCGCCTGCTCCACCAGCGCCGGATCGAGAAGCTGCTGGTGGTCGATGCCGAATATCGCTGCGTCGGGCTCATCACGGTCAAGGATATCGAGAAGGCGGTGACCTATCCGTCCGCGACCAAGGACGGCACCGGCCGGCTGCGCGTCGCCGCCGCCACCACCGTCGGCGACAAGGGGTACGAGCGGACCGAGGCGCTGATCGACGCCGAATGCGACCTGATCGTCATCGACACCGCGCACGGCCACAACAAGGACGTCGCGCGCTCGGTCGAGCGGGTCAAGCGGATGTCCAACCGCGTCCAGGTCATCGCCGGCAACGTCGCGACCGCGGAGGCGACCCGGGCGCTGATCGATGCCGGCGCGGACGGGGTCAAGGTCGGCATCGGGCCGGGCTCGATCTGCACGACGCGGGTCGTCGCGGGCGTCGGCGTGCCCCAGCTGACCGCGATCATGGATGCCGCGAACGAGGCCGCCAAGCATGGCGTGCCGGTGATCGGCGACGGCGGGCTGCGGACCAGCGGCGACGTCGCCAAGGCGCTCGCCGCAGGTGCCGCGACGGTGATGGTCGGCTCGCTGCTCGCGGGCACCGAGGAGGCGCCGGGCGAGACCTTCATCTACCAGGGTCGCGCTTACAAATCCTATCGCGGCATGGGATCGGTCGGCGCGATGGCGCGCGGCTCGGCGGATCGCTATTTCCAGCAGGACATCAAGGATCAGCTCAAGCTCGTGCCCGAGGGGATCGAGGGCCAGGTGCCGTTCAAGGGGCCGGCGCGCGACGTCATCCACCAGCTCGTCGGCGGGGTGAAGGCGGCGATGGGCTATACCGGATCGCACACCATCGAGGAACTGCAGGACCGCGCGCGCTTCGTGCGGATCACCAATGCGGGGCTGCGCGAGAGCCATGTCCACGACGTTACGATCACCCGCGAGGCCCCCAATTACCCGGCGCGGTGAGCCCGCGGCGCGATGACGCCGCAGGCGCGCGCGCAGGCGGCGATCGAGATCCTCGACACGGTGATCGCGGCGGCGCGCGACAATGGCGCGGCGGCGGACACGCTGGTCCAGCGCTACTTCGCGACGCGCCGCTATGCCGGATCGAAGGACCGCCGCGCGGTGCGCGCGCTGGTCTATGCCGCGATCCGGCGCGCGGCGGAGACGCCGCCGAGCGGACGCGCCGCGCTGATCGCGATCGCCGATGCCGAGGAGGCGCTGGCCGCCGCGTTCGACGGATCGACCCACGCGCCCGCGCCGATCGATCCCGATGAGCCGCGCGCGGCCGCGGGCGAGGTGCCCGGCTGGCTGGCGGGGGAACTGGCGGGGCTCGGACTGCTCGGCCGCGCGCCGCTCGACGGCCGCAAGCAGGTCGACATCGCAGACGCGCCGCTGGT
>CAZZZX010000152.1:0-6972 GCA_964658585.1 uncultured Novosphingobium sp. | reverse complement strand
CTGCCCCGCATAGGCGCCGGCGGCGAGGTGGAGCACCTCGTCCGACCCGGTGCCGTGGATGACGCGATCCGCCTCGACGCCGTAATGCGCGGCGATCGCCTCGCGCAGCCGGACCGCGCCCGCATCGGGATAGGTCTGCAGATCGCCGACCGCGGCGGCGAACGCGTCGCGCGCCGCCTGCGGGGTGCCGAGCGGATTCTCGTTGGACGAGAGCTTGGCCGCCGCGATGCCGCCGGCCGCGGTGGCACGACCGGGGACGTAGGGCGCGATACCGTCGATCCACGGCTTGACGAGAGGTTGGGTCATGGCCGCGCGCTCTAGGATGTGCGGCCCGCACCGGCAAGCCGGCGGCGTCGCGATGACCTCCGGATGTCCGCGTGACGACGGCAGTCCGCCGCGGGCCTCCGCCCGCCGCTCAGCCGGCGTGGCCGAGATAGGCGTCGACCGCAGCCTTGAGCGGCTCGCCGCCATGAAGGCCGAGCTTGCTGCGCCGCCAGAGGATATCCTCGGTGGTGCGCGCGAACTCGTAACGGACGAGATAATCGACCTCGCGCCGCATCAGCCCGGCGCCGAGATCGTCCGCGCCGACCGCGTCGCCCAGCACCCGGTCGATCCGCGTGCCATAGGCATGTGCCATGCGCCGCGCGTTCGCCTCGCCGAGGAACGGCCAGCGCCGCACGACGGTGGCCAGAAACTGCTCGAAATCATGGTTGGGCAGCCCGCCGCCGGGCAGCGGCGTGTCCGCGGTCCACGCCTCGCCCATGTGCGGCAGGAAGGGCTTGAGCTTGTCGAGCGCGTGCTCGGACAGTCGCCGGTAGGTGGTGATCTTGCCGCCGAACGCCGACAGGAGCTGTGGGCCGCCCTCGGCGCCGCCGAGCCGCAGCACATAGTCGCGCGTCACCTCCGATGCATTCTCGTGCCCATCGTCGAACAGCGGCCGCACGCCCGAATAGCTCCGCACCACGTCGTCCGGCCCGATCTGCGTCTTGAAATAGCGATTGATGCTCCCGCACAGATAATCGGTTTCGTCGGGGTCGATCGTCGGGTTGGAGGGATCGCCCTCATACGGCTTGTCGGTGGTACCGATCAGGGTGAAGTCGTTCTCATAGGGGATCGCGAAGATGATCCGCTTGTCGGGGTTCTGGAGGATGTAGGCGTGCTCGCCCTCGAACAGCCTGTCGACGATGATGTGGCTGCCCTTGACCAGCCGCGGCGGACGCTCGGCCTGCGCCTCGGGCACGTCGCCGAGCACCTCGCCGACCCACGGCCCCGCGGTGTTCGCGATCGCGCGCGCGGACACCTCGCTGCCGTCGCCGAGCGTCGCCAGCCAGCGGTCGCCGTCGCGCTTCGCACCGCTGAAGGCGGTGTGCGTGCGGATGTCCGCACCGCGCTCGGCGGCGTCGACCGCGTTGAGCGCGACGAGCCGGGCATCGTCGACCCAGCCGTCCGAATAGACAAATCCTCTGGCGATGCCCGGCTTGAGCCCGGCGCCCCAGGCGGTGCCGGCGAGCCGGACCGCCTTGGACCTCGCCATCGTGTTGCGGCGCCCGAGACGATCGTAGAGCAGCAACCCGGCCCGGATCATCCAGCCCGGGCGCATCCCCTTGAGCTGCGGCATCACGAAGCGCATCGGCGTGATGAGGTGCGGCGCCAGGCCGAGCAGCGCCTCGCGCTCGGACAAGGCCTCGCGGACCAGGCGGAACTCATACTGCTCGAGATAGCGCAGGCCGCCATGGATCAGCTTGGTGCTCGCCGACGAGGTGTGGCTGGCGAGATCGTCTCGCTCGACCAGCATCACCGAAAGCCCGCGGCCGACCGCATCGCGCGCGATCCCCGCGCCGTTGACCCCGCCGCCGATGACCAGAAGATCGACCTGCTTACGCTCGCTCATGCCTACTCCGTGTTACCCGGGATCTTCGATCCGCTCCGCGCCAGCGCTTCGCGCCAGCCCGCCTTCAACGCCTTGCGCTCCTCTTCGCCCATCGCGGGGGAGAAACTTCGATCGGGCGCCCATGTCTTGGCGACGTCGTCGGGCCCCGACCACAAGCCGGTGGTCATGCCGGCGAGGAATGCGGCACCCTGCGCGGTGGTCTCGATATTGGCGGGGCGCTCGACCTCGGTGTCGAGCATGTCGGCGAGGAACTGGCAGAACCAGTCGTTCGCCGCCATGCCGCCGTCGACCCGAACCTTGCGGGCATCGTGCGCGCCGTCCGCCATCATCGCGTCGACCAGATCGCCGGTCTGGTAGGCGACGCTCTCCAGCGCGGCGCGGGCGATGTGCGATCCGGTCGCTTCGAAAGTGAGCCCGGTGATCGTCGCGCGCGCGTCCGGATCCCAGTGCGGCGCGCCGAGGCCGACGAACGCAGGCACCATGTAGACGCCGTGATTGTCGGCGAGCTTGGTGGCCATGTCGTCGGTGTCGGCGGCGCGGTTGATGAGCCCGAGCCCGTCGCGCAGCCACTTCACCGCCGCGCCCGCGACGAAGATCGATCCCTCCAGCGCATAGGTGGTCTTGCCGCCGAGCCGATAGGCGATGGTGGTGAGCAGCTTGTTCTGGGAGGTGATCGCCTCCTCGCCGGTGTTGAGCAGCGCGAAGCAGCCGGTGCCGTAGGTCGATTTGACGTCGCCGCGCTTGAAGCACGCCTGGCCGACCACCGCCGCCTGCTGGTCGCCCGCCATGCCGCCGATCGGGATCGCCTTGCCGAGCAGATCGGGCGTGGTCTCGCCATAGTCGGCGGCGTTGTCGCGAACTTCGGGAAGCAGGCTTTCGGGGATACCGAACAGCTCGAGCAGTTCGGGATCCCACTGGCCCTTGTGGATGTCGTACAGCAGCGTGCGCGAGGCGTTGGAGGCGTCGGTCGCGTGGACCTTGCCGCCGGTCAGCCGCCAGAGCAGGAAGCTGTCGATCGTGCCGAAGGCGAGTTCGCCCTTGTCGGCGCGCGCGCGGACGCCGTCGACCTCGTCGAGGATCCATTTGAGCTTGGTGCCCGAGAAATAGGGGTCGATCAGCAGCCCGGTGCGCTCGCGGATCAGATCCTCGTAGCAATCGTCGCGAAGCTGCTGACAGTAGCGTGCGGTGCGCCGGTCCTGCCAGACGATCGCGTTGTGGACCGGCTTGCCGGTCTCGCGGTCCCACACCACCACGGTCTCGCGCTGGTTGGTGATGCCGATCGCCTGGATCGCGCCGCCGTCCGCCTCGGCGACGGTCTTCATCGTCGAGACGGTGTCGCGCCAGATGTCCTCGGGATCGTGCTCGACCCAGCCGGGCCTGGGATAATGCTGGTCGAACTCGACGCGCTCGGTGTGGCGGGGCGCACCGTCGGCGCCGAACGTCATCGACCGGGTGGACGTCGTCCCCTGGTCGATCGCGAGGATCACGGTGTCGGGCAAGTCAGTCTCCTCAATTGGGTCCGGCGGCGGGCCGGTCGCGCGGCAGGAACGGCCGGATCAGGACATGATGGAGCCCGCCGCCCACGACACCACCGATCAGCGGCCCGGCGATCGGCCCCCACCAATAGGCGGGCAGCCCGGGAAAGGCGCTCGCTCCCCACCCCATCAGCCAGGCGAAGGTGCGCGGGCCGAGATCGCGCGCCGGGTTGATCGCCCACGCCTCCAGATTGCCCGCGCTCGCGCCGATGATCGCGACCAGGAAGCCGATCGCCACCGCACCGAAATTGGCCTGCGGCGCCATCGTGTTGAACTCGTCGGTGATCGCGAAGATGCCGAACATCAGTAGCGCGGTGAGAATGATCTCGTCGTAGAACGCCTTGACCGGCGTCACCGCATGACCGGGCGCGGTGAAGAACACGCCCGCCGCCGCGCCGCCCGCACGGGTCAGGTGATGGGTCGCCATATAGTCGTCGATGACGTTGTAGTAGAGCGCATAGACCAGCGCCGCGCCGAGGAAGGCGCCGGTGATCTGCGCGATCCAGTAGAGCGGCACCTTCCGCCACGGGAAGCCGCGATAGATCGCCAGCGACAGCGTCACCGCCGGGTTGGCGTGCGTGCCCGACACCGCACCGGTGACGTAGATCGAGATGGTCACCGCCAGCCCCCAGGTGATGCACACCCCCCAATAGGCGTTCTTGTACGGATTGGGGTCGTAGAGCACGATCATCGCCGCGACCGAACAACCGAAGGTGATGACGATGAGGATCGCGACCGCCTCCGCGATCAGTTCGCCGAGCAACGCCTTGCGCGCGGGGTCCATCGGGGTCGGCTCTCCTGTTCCTGACCGGGGCGCGTTGATCGGTTTCGGCCGGAAAGGCAACAGGCGGCGGCGCTCGCCATGTCGTCAGCGCCGGCCGCGGCGCCACCAGCGCCGGTCGCGCAGGATCTCGCGCGCGGCGTTGTGGCCGGGCGCGCCGGTGACGCCGCCGCCGGGATGCGTCCCCGCCCCGCACATGTAGAGACCCGCGATCGGCGCGCGGTAGGCGGCGTTGCCGAGCACCGGCCGCGCCGACCAGAGCTGGTCGATGCCCATCGCGCCATGCATGATGTCGCCGCCCGACAGCCCGAACTTGCGCTCCAGATCGAGCGGCGAGTGGATCTGCGTCGCGATCACCGAGGCGCGGAAGCCCGGCGCCCAGCGCTCGACGGTATCGAGGATCAGGTCGGCGGCCTCGTCGCGGCGCGCGTCCCAGCTTCGCCCGTCGGGCAGGACGGGGGCGAACTGCTGGCAGAACAGGCTGGCGACGTGCTTGCCGGGCGGCGCCAGGCTGTCGTCGACGATCGAGGGGATCAGCATCTCGACGATCGGCTCGCGCGACAGACCGCTCGCCTTGGCATCGACATAGGCGCGGTCCATGTAATCCAGCGTTGGCGCGATGATGATGCCGGATTGCAGATGCTCGCCGGGCTCGGGCAGGCACGCGAAGCGCGGCAGTCCGGACAAGGCGACGTTCATCCGGAACGTCCCCGAGCCGACCTTGAATCCCGCCACGCGCCGCCGGAAATCGGGCGCCAGATCGGCCGCGTCGACCAATCCCTCGTAGAGCAGCCGCGGCCCGACATTGGCGGCGACGATGCCCGCGCGCGCCTCGCCGCCGTCCGCGGTCCGGACTCCGACGGCACGACCGCCCTCGACCAGCACGCGCTCGACCGGCGTGCCGGTGACGATCTCGACGCCGGCCGCCTCGCACGCCGCGCGCATCGCCTGCGTGATCGCGCCCATTCCACCGATCGCATGGCCCCAGGCGCCCTTCTGGCCGTTGACCTCGCCGAACACGTGGTGGAGCAGCACATAGGCCGAGCCCGGCGTATCGGGGCTGGCGAAATTGCCGACGATCGCGTCGAAACCGAACGCCGCCTTGATCGCCTCGCTCTCGAACCAGCCGTCGAGGAAGGCGCGCGCCGACTTGGTGAAGAGGTCGAGCAGGTCGCGCTGCCGCTCGATCGGCAGCCGCCCCAGCCGCCCGCCCTGCCGGAGCGCGGCGAGCAGCGCGTCCGCGCCGCCGCCGACATTGGGCGGCGTCACCAGCGCGAGATCGCGCAGCACGTCGGCGACGCCCTCGAGCATCGCATAATAGGCGGGCAGCGCCGCGGCGTCCTTCCGCGAGAAGGCGGCGAACGCCGCCTGGGTGCGCGCGAGGCCGCCGCCGAGGATCAGCGCGCGACCGTCGGGCTGGGGCAGGAAGTTGGAGACCGGCCGCTCGACGATCCGCAGCCCGTGCGCGGCGAGCCCCATGTCGCGGATCACCTTCGGGTTGAGCAGCGACACGGTGTAGCTGGCGGTCGAGTTGCGGAAGCCGGGATGGAATTCCTCGGTCACCGCCGCACCGCCGACGATGTCGCGCCGCTCGATCACACGCACGCCGAGCCCCGCGCGCGCCAGATACCAGGCACAGACCAGCCCGTTATGGCCGCCGCCGATGATGACGGCATCGAGCGTGGCGCGCGATCTGGCCAGGACGGTTCTCCCCTGCCCCGTCGATCGGGGTACGATCTCCTTCATCGCCAAGGACGCGTCGCGCCACAAGCCCGGCCGCGTTGACGGCGCGATCGGTTCGGCGTCATCTGGCCTCGCGCCGACATGCGGCGCGAGGAGCGATGCGATGGGCTATGTCTTGCTGCTGCTGGCGGGGGCGCTGATCTGCAACGCGCTGCCGCATCTCGCCGCGGGCCTGCGCGGCGAACCCTTCCCGACGCCGTTCGTCAGGCCGCGCGGCGTCGCGCCGTCGCCGCCGCTGCTCAATTTCCTGTGGGGCACCGCCAACCTGTTCGCGGGCGTGATCGCCGCCGACAAGCTGCTGCCGAGCGTGCATCACGGACTGGCGGTGATGATGCTCGGCTTCGTCGCGCTGGGCGTGCCGCTGTCGTGGCACTTCGCGAAGGTGCGCCGCGGGACCATAGCTTAGGGCATGATGGCGTCAGGCAGGTCCACATCCGTTCGCCCGGGGAGAGGCTGAGCGCAGTCCAAGCCCCGTCTCGAGGGGCGGTGCTTCGGGACGGCCTCGACTTCGACCTCAAGTCTTCATGGTCTGATCGACGATCCGCCAGCGGAGCGTCTCGCCGGCATGGAACGGCACCAGCGCGGTCGCGGATCCGCTCGGGCACCGCGACGGGCGCGCGTTCCAGCGTCACCGTGCCGCCGTTGAGCGTCAGGCCGTAGAAAAGCGGCCCGTGCTCGGACGCGAAGCCCTCCAGTCGATCGAGCGCGTCTTCCTCGTCGAACACCTGGGCATAGCTTTCCAGCGCGAACGGCGCGTTGAAGATGCCCGCGCAGCCGCACGCCGCCTCCTTGCGCCCGATGCCATGCGGCGCGCTGTCCGTACCGAGGAAGAATTTGGGCGAGCCCGAGACCGCCGCGCGCCGCACCGCAAGCCGGTGATGCTCGCGCTTGGCGACGGGCAGGCAGTAGAGATGCGGCCGCAAACCGCCCTGGAACAGCGAGGTGCGGTTGATCATCAGGTGATGCGGGGTGATCGTGCCGCCGACGCGCCCGCCGCCGGCCTCGACGATGGCGACGCCGTC
>CAZZZX010000151.1:0-7016 GCA_964658585.1 uncultured Novosphingobium sp. | reverse complement strand
GACGGCGCGACGTTCCGTGAGACGATCGGCCTGCCCTTCCCCGACAACCGGTACACCGTGGATCGCACGCGACGCGCGGTCGCGTAGCGATCCCCCGCCGCGACGGTCACGCGCGGATGCGGACGGGCACCGTCTTGGCCGCGGGGACGTGACTCTCCTCGGCATGGTGCTCGACCGACATCAGCACGTTGCACTCGGGATAATAGGCGCCGAGACAGCCCTCGGGGATGCTGTAGGGCATCACGATCAGCCCCTCGCGCACACGCAGCCTGCCGTCCTGCGCGTCGCTTTCCAGCGCGACGATCTGGCCCGCGCGCAAGCCGTCGCGCGCGATGTCGTTCGCGTTCATGAACAGGATGTCGCGCGTGCCCCTCACCCCGCGGAAGCGGTCGTGATAGCCGTAGATGGTGGTGTTGAACTGATCGTTCGAGCGGAGCGTCATCAGCCGGTAGCGTCCGTCCGCATCGTCGAACCCGGTCGCCGAGAGGCCGGTGGGAACCAGGAATTCGGCCTTGCCGCTCTTGGTCAGCCAGATCCGCTCGGACGCCTTGTTGCCTTTCCAGAACCCGCCGGGCTGTCCGAGCCGCGCGTTGAAATCCTTGAACGGCTCGGGATAGGTCCGCTCGATCGCGTCGCGGATCCGCGCATAGTCCGCGACCCAGGCGTCCCAGTCGAGCTTCGGGTTGGGCGGCAGGATCTGCTTGGCGATGCCGGCGACGATCGCGGGCTCCGAGCGCAGATGATCGCTCGCCGGCGCGACCTTGCCGAGCGAGGCGTGGATGCAGCCGGTCGAATCCTCGACCGTGACGCGTTGCGGGCCCGATGCCTGCACGTCCTGCTCGATCCGGCCGAGGCACGGCAGCAGGTAGGTGACCGCACCGGCGAAGAGGTGATTGCGGTTGAGCTTGGTCGCGATCTGGACCGAGAGGCGCAGGCGCGGCCACGCCTCCTCCATCGCCGCGGTCTCGGGCACCGCGCGCAGGAAATTGCCGCCGAGCGCGACGAACGCCCTGACGCTGCCGTCGATCACGCCGCGGCAGCTCTCGACCGTATCGAGGCCCTTCTCGCGCGGCGCGGTAAAGCCGTATTGCGCCTCGATCCTGTCGACGGGGACGAGCTCGGTCTTTTCGCTGATGCCGACGGTGCGCTGGCCCTGGACGTTGGAATGGCCGCGCACCGGCGTCGGCCCCGCGCCCGGCTTGCCGATGTTGCCGCGCATGAGCAGCAGGTTGACGATCATGCGGACATTCTCGACGCCCTTGACGTGCTGGGTGATCCCCATCCCGTAGATCGCCATCACCGCCTTGGCCCGGGCGTAGATCCGCGCCGACGCCTCGATCTCCTCGAGGCCGAGGCCGGATTTGCGCGCGATATCGCCCCAGTCGGCCTTGCGGACCGCATCCAGGAACGCCTCGAAGCCGTGCGTGTGCGCCGCGATGAAGGCATGGTCGAGAACCTCGGTCCCGCCCGCCGCCCGCGCCGCATCGTCCCATTGCACCAGATATTTGGCGATCCCCATCATCGCCGCGAGATCACCGCCGGCGCGGACCTGGTGATACTGCGTGGAGATGTTGGTCTCGCCGAGTGTCGCCATCTCGATCGGGTTCTGCGGATCGGTGAAACGCTCGAGCCCGCGCTCGCGCAGCGGATTGAAGGTGACGATCTCGACCCCGCGCTTGCGCGCCGAGCGCAGATCGTGGAGCATCCGCGGCGCGTTCGACCCGACATTCTGGCCGAAGAAGAAGATCGCGTCGCACGCCTCGAAATCCTTGAGCTGCGTCGTGCCGACCGGCACGCCGATCGCCGCCTTGAGCCCGACCGAGGTGGATTCGTGGCACATGTTCGAGCTGTCGGGCAGGTTCTGGTTGCCGAACATCCGCGCCATCAGCCCGTACATGTACGAGGCTTCGAGGCTGCTGCGGCCGGACGAGTAGAACACCACCGACTTGGGATCGAGCGCCTTCAGCTCCGCGCCGATCTCGCGAAACGCCTCGTCCCAGTCGACCGTGACGTATTTGTCGGTCGCGGCGTCGTAGCGCAGCGGGTGGGTCAGGCGGCCGTGCTGCTCGAGATCATAATCCTTCCAGCCGCGCAGTTCGCTCAGCGTGTGCTGCTGGAAGAATTCGGGCATGGTGCGGTAGCCGGTCAGTTCCCAGGCGGTCGCCTTGGCGCCCTCCTCGCAGAATTCGGCGGGGTGGGACTGTGCGGGCTTGGGCCAGGCGCAGCTCACGCACTGGAAACCGTCGGGCTTGTTCTGCCGGACCAGCTCGCGCACGACGATCGGCGAGGTCCGCTCGCGCGGGAGAACCTCCGCGACCGAGCGGATCGATCCCCATCCCCCGGCCGGTCCCTTGAAGGGACGCAGGTCCGGGCGGTCCGATTTCTGCTTGGTCATGCTGTCCTTCGCATCGCTAGAGATTGCCCTGCTCGTCCTCGGGAACATCGTCGTCCGGCCCGTAATAGAGCGCCGCGCATTCGCGCCGCAGGCAACCGCCCTCGATCTCGATATCGTCGCGATACGCGTCGCGCACGAAAGCGATCGTATCGACGTGCCGCGCCTCGAAATACATCGGGTGAACGTCCTCCCGCTCGGCGCCATAGACGACGCGTGCGACCTTCGACCAGACCGCGGCCATCGTGCACATCCCGCAGGGCTGGAGCGTGGAATAGAGCGTCGCGCCGCGCAGTTCCATATCGCCGCGCGCGGCGCCCGCCTTGCGGAACGCCATCATCTCGGCATGGGCGGTGGCGTCGTCGAGCGCCTCGGTCTGGTTGCGCTCGGCGGCGAGCACCCGGCCGTCGAGCACGATGACGCAGCCGATCGGCGTTTTCGAGGGATGCGACCCGTCCTGCGTGGCGGTCTCGATCGCCAGACGCATCCAGCGCTCGTCCGTCTCATGGTCGGGCGCGGCGGTCGCGCGGTCCGGATTCATTGTCATCGCCGGCCCAACGCGTCGCCCGCCGATTTGGCGCATCCGACTGGAAATACTATCCTTCCCGGAAAGTATGGGGCGGCATGGCCATCGCGGGGCGCCCGTGCGTTGTCGGACGATGAAACCCGTCCTGATCCTGGTCGCGCTCGTCGCGGGAAGCTTCAACGCGATCGAGGCGGGCACCAACACCGCGCTGCGCAAGGGGCTGGACGCGCCGATCTGGTCGGTCGCGGCGATCTCGCTGACGACTTTGGTCTGCGCGGTGGCGGCCGCGATCGTCGCGGGCGAGCGGTTTCCCACGCTGGCGGCGGCGGGCACCATCCCGTGGTGGGGCTGGACCGGCGGGCTGCTCGGCTTCGGCTTCGTCATGGCGATGGTCGCGACCGCGCAGAGCCTGGGCGCCGCATTGTTCATCGGCCTGACGGTGACCGCGTCGACCGCGGGTTCGGTGCTGCTCGACCATTTCGGGCTGATCGGCTTCACGCCGCATCCTGCCGGCATCGTCCGGATCCTCGGCGCGGTGCTGATGATCCTCGGCGTCGCGCTCGTCGCCGCCTTCTGAGGGTCGCGACAATCTTCGCTTTCAGCCGCTAAACGCGAAACGCGCTGGGAAATCTCTATCGATCGCATAGGGTATCGCCATGCCATGGGGATCGACGCAGGCGGCAGGGCGCCGATGCCCGTGAACCTCCCTACCAATCTGCTCCGCAGCTTCGTCGCGATCGTCGATGCGGGCTCGATGCTCAACGCCGCCGAACAGGTGTTCGTCACCCAGTCCGCGCTCAGCCTGCAGATCAAGCGGCTCGAGGAGCTGCTCCAGCAGCCGCTGTTCGCACGCGAGGGGCGGCGCCTGGCGCTCACGCCCGCGGGCGAGGTGCTGCTCGATTATGCCAGACGCGTGCTGAGCCTGCACGACGAGGCGGTCGCCGCCGTCAGCCTCGGGCAGTTTTCCGGCCCGGTCCGCATCGGCATGGTGCAGGATTTCGCCGAGACATTGCTCACCGGGCTGCTCGCCCGGTTCGCCGAGCTTCATCCCGATACCCAGATCTACGCGCGCGTCGCCGGGACGGCGGAGCTGCTGGCGCTGCTCGAGCGCGGCCAGCTCGATATCGCGCTCGGCTATGCCGGCGCGGAGGATCGCCACGCGCTCAGACGGACCGCGATGCTGTGGTTCGGCCGCGACGAGCTGGCCGATCGTGCGGTCGTTCCGCTCGCGGTCCTCGAGGAGCCGTGCCGCTTCCGGGAGGCCGCCATCGCCGGGCTGGATGCCGCCGGGATCCGCTGGCGGATCGCGGTCGAGACCCCGAACCTCACCTCGCTGCGCGCCGCGGTCGAGGCCGGGCTCGGCCTCACCTGCCGGACGCGGCAATTCCTGCCCGACCCGACGGACCTCACCGCCGGCACGCTGCCCGGCCTGCCCGAGGTCGCCTATATCGTCCGGACGCACGGCGAATACGGGCAGGCGGCGGATCGCCTGCGCGACCTCGCGAGCGAGGTGCTCGGCAAGCTCTGACCCGATCCTATGAGAAGCCGTCAAGCGGGGTGGCTTCGATCTCGTTGGTCCGTCCCGGCCCGCCTGCCTAAGCTCCTCTCCGATACGACGGATAACATGGCGAGCGGAGGAACGAGATGAGCCACAGCCCCCGGCCGGAAAGCCTGACCGCGCATTTCGAGGCACTCCACGCCGAGCGTGTCCGGACATGGGATCCCGTCAAGCTCGCCGGGAATGTCGAGACGCGCCGCGCGCTGGTCGCGGCGTTCGATCCCGACACGGTGGTCAAGGTCGGGGATCGCGTGGACGGCTTCGCGCTGCCGGCATCGACCGGCGGGACGATCAGCCTCGACGCGCTTCTCCTGGACGGGCCGGTCGTGCTGATCTTCTTCCGCTTCGCCGGCTGCCCCGCCTGCAACCTCGCGCTTCCCTATTATGATCGGCAGCTTCGGCCGGCGCTCGCGGCGGAGGGCGTCTCGCTCGTGGCGGTCAGCCCGCATCTGGTCGAGACGGGGCTGGACGAGATCCGCTCGCGCCACGATCTCGGGTTCGCCGTCGCCTCGGATATCGACAACCGACTGGCGCGCCGCTTCGGCATCAACTTCGCACGCGGGGAGGTGCCCGCCGGACAGCCGACGCCGGGCTGGATCGGCGAACTGACCGGCACGGGGACCGCCGAGCTTCCGCAGCCCGCCGTCATCGTCATCGACCCCGACCGCGTCGTCCGGTTCGTCGATGTCAGTCCCGACTGGCTCGATCGGACCGAGGCACCCCTCGTTATCGACGCGCTCCGGCAGATCAGGACCAGGGCGGCCGCCTGAGCGGGAGGTACATTCGCGGGGTCAGCGCGGGTCGATCAGCCGCCGGGTGAAATAGGTCATTTCGAGTGCCCGCGCCCGCGCCTGTTCCTTCAGATTGGCGCCGGCACCGTGGCCGCCTTCGGTATTCTCCCAGTAGAGATAGGGCAGGCCGTATTCCTTCATCCGCGCCGCGAACTTGCGCGCCTGGACCGGGCCGACACGATCGTCCTTGGTGGTCGTCCAGATGAAGGGGTCGGGATAGGCGACGCCGCGCCTGAGATTGGCATAGGGCGAGATGTGCGCGAGGAAGGCGCGCTCGGCCGGATTGGCGACGCTGCCATATTCGCCGACCCACGAGGCGCCCGCCGAGAGCTGCTCGTAGCGCAGCATGTCGAGCAGCGGGATCTCGATCGCGACCGCACCCCACAGCTCCGGTCGCTGGGTCAGCTCGACCCCCATCAGCAGCCCGCCGTTCGATCCGCCATAGATGCCGAGCCGGCGCGGGCTGGTGATCCTGCGCGCGATCATGTCCTCGGCGACCGCGGCGAAATCGTCATAGGCGGCCTGGCGTCTGGTCTTGAGCGCAGCCTCGTGCCAGGCCGGCCCGAACTCGCCGCCGCCGCGGATGTTGGCGAGCACGAAGGCGCCGCCGCGGTTCAGCCACAGCTTGCCCGTCGTCCCGCTGTACCAGGGCGTCATCGAGACCTGGAAGCCGCCATAGGCGGTCATCAGCGTCGGCGTCGTTCCGTCGAGCGGCATGTCGGCGCGGTGGGTGACGAAGTAGGGCACCTTGGTGCCGTCCTTCGAGACCGCGGCGAACTGCTCGGTCACGAGACCGCTGGCATCGAAGCGCGCGGGGATCGACTTGACCTGCCGCGCCGATCCGGCGGACGCGTCCACCTGCCACAAGGTCGTCGGCAGCAGGAAGCTCTGCACCGTGAGGAACGCCGTCTCGCCGCCCCGCTCGCTCGACACCATGTCGACCGCGGCATTGTCGGGAAGCGCGATCGGCATCGCGGTCCAGCCGCCCGCGGTCCGCGCGAAGCTGAGCGCGCGGCCGCGGACATTGTCGTACACCGCGGCGAGGACATGATCCCTGGTGATCGCGATCGAATCGAGCGACTGGCGCGCGCCGGGCGCGAAGATCGTCTCGGGCGGCGCCTTCCCGTCCGGATCGACCGCGACCAGCGTCCCGGCGGCGACGGGCGCCCCGAGCTTCGGACGCCACGCCTCGTTGACCAGGAACACCAGCCGACCGTCGACGAAGCCCTTGAGATCGCTCTTGCGCGCGATGTCGATCGGCATCCCCCCGCCCGGCGTCACCCGCCAGTAGAGCGTCTCGAAGAAGCTGGGCGAGCGCGTCAGCAGCGTCACCGCCCGCCCCGCCCCGTCGACATAGGCGACGGGCCCCGCCGCGACATCGCTCGCCGCGCCGCGGAAGATCTCGGTCGCGGCGGCGAGCGGCTGGCCGTGCTTCACCCGCTTGACGACGAACGGATAGCCCGCGGTCGTCATCGTCCCCGGTCCCCAGTCGCGCGCGACGAGCAGACTGTCCGGCGTTTCCCAGGCGACGGTCTGCTTGGAGGTCGGCAGTACGAAGCCGTCGCGCACGAAGGCGCCGGTCGCGATGTCGAACTCACGCTCGGTATCCGCATCCTCGCCGCCGTCCGACAGCACGACCAGGCACCGCCGCTCCGCCACCGGCTCGCAAGCGGTGCCTTTCCAGACCCAATTGGCCTTCTCCGCGGCCGACAGCGCATCGAGGTCGATCAGCGTCCGCCACGCCGGGTT